>DOUV01000382.1 GCA_003520455.1 Chloroflexota bacterium
ACCAGCCTGGCGGGCGGGAAGGGCACGCTGATCGGCTCCCTCATCGGCGTGTTCATCTTGCGAACACTCGATAATGGACTGATTTTGACCAACGTCTCGTCGTACTACCAGGAAGTCGCCCGAGGTGTGGTGCTCCTCCTGGCGGTTGGCTTCGACCAGCTTCGTCTCCGTCTGAGGCGTACGTCGTAGGGGCCATTGTGCCTCAACGATGTTCACGCAATCATTGTCGGACCGGAGGGACGCAACTCAATTGCGCCCTGACGGCCTGTATGGCACGTGATCCGCTCCGTGTTTCAGAGGGACAGGATCGAGGGTGAGGAGCGCGATGGAATATCGAGTTGCCGATCAGCCGCTGCTCGAGATGCGAGATATCTCAAAGAGCTTCTTCGGCGTGAAGGTGCTGGACCAGGTCTCCATCGACTTATACGCGGGTGAGGTGCTCGCGCTGGTCGGCGAGAACGGCGCGGGCAAATCCACCCTGATCAAGATCTTGAATGGCGACTATCAGAAGGATAGTGGTTCGATCTTCATCAATGGGATGCCGGTTCACCTCAGCCGGCCGCGTGATGCCGAGACGCTGGGCATTCGCATGATCTACCAGGAATTGCACTACGCGCCCGACCTGTCCGTGACGGAAAACCTGCTCCTCGGCCACCTCCCCAGGCGGAGCGGTCTGCTCGGCCGCCACATGGTTGATTGGCCGAAAGCCCGCCAGATGGTGCGCGACTTCCTCCACATGCTCGAAGTCGATCTCGACCCTGGCGCGATCATGCGCGACTTGAGCGTGGTGGAGCGGCAAATCGTGGAGATCGTCAAAGCGCTCTCCACCCAGGCCAAAATCATCGTGATGGACGAGCCCACCGCCGCGCTGACCCCTCGCGAAGTGGAGTTGCTCTTCAACATCATCAGAACGTTGCGCGGCCAGGGCGTCGCGGTCGTCTACATCTCGCACCGGTTGGACGAGATCTACGAAATCGCGCAGCGCGTGGCCGTCCTGCGGGATGGGCGCCACGTGGGCACGCGGCGGGTCGAGAACGTCACTCACCGCGAGCTGATTCGGATGATGGTCGGGCGGGACGTGGATGTGTTGCGACGGGTCGATGGTCGCGGAGCCCGCGGCGAGCACGGGGCGCGCGATGTGGCGTTGGAGGTCCGCGGCCTGACCCAGGCCGGCACGTACCAAGATATCGACCTGCAAGTCCATGCCGGCGAGATCGTCGGGATCTTCGGCTTGCTGGGGGCCGGTCACGTCGCCCTGACCCGCTCGATTTTCGGCGCCGAGCCGATCGACCGAGGCACGATTCGAATCGACGGCCAGCATATTACGATCGCCTCCCCGCGGGATGCCCGCCTGGCGGGCATCGGCCTCGTGCCGATCGACCGCAAGGTCCAAGGGTTGATTCTGGACATGAGCGTGCGCGGCAACCTGACCCTCTCGAACTGGCAGGCGCTCTCCCGCTTTGGCGTCTTCGACCACAAGGCCGAGCACGCTCACGCCCAAACGTGGGTGGACCGCCTGGGCATCCGCATGGCGGGAGACGCGGAGATCGAAACGCGCTACCTCAGCGGCGGCAATCAGCAGAAAGTCGTGCTGGGACGCTGGCTAGAGGCCAATGTGAAGGTTCTCTTGCTGAACGAGCCGACCTGGGGTGTGGACGTCGGCGCCCGCTCGGACATCTACGATCTGCTCGAGTCACTGGCCGAGCAAGGCATCGCCATTCTCATGGTCTCTTCTGATATTCAGGAAGTCCTCGCAGTCAGTCACCGAATCCTGACAATGTACAAGGGCCGGCTCACGGGCGAATTCAGCCATGCGGAGGCCACTCAGGAGAACCTGTTGCACGCGGCCGCCGGAGGCGAATCGTGAGCGCGACGACCAGAACACTTCCAGTCCCGAAGCGCCCGCCCCTGCGGAAGATCTTGAATGCTCGCTCGCTCCAGCAGGGCGCGGGCCTGGTGCTCATGTATGTCATCATCCTGGTGGTGGCATCTGTTCTCTCCCCCTATTTCCTCAGCACGCGCAATTTCCTCAATCTGCTGCTGGCCAGCTCCACGATTGGGATGATCGCCATCTTCACCACGATGCTGATGGTCGGCGGCGGCCTGGATTTGTCCGTCGGCTCGACCGTGGCACTGGCGGGAGTGGTGATCTCCCACACCCAATATGCCCTGGGTGTTTGGGGTGCCGTTGCCGCTGGGATCGGCATCGGGCTGCTCATCGGCGGGCTGAATGGGCTCATCGTCACCCGAGTCGGCATCAACCCGCTCATCACGACCCTGGGCATGTTGTCGGTTGCGCGCGGACTCGCATTCGTACTCTCGGGCGGGTTGAGCGAGCCGATGCTCGATCCAACCTTCGGTGTGCTTGGGCGCGGATCGATTGCGGGCGTGCCGGTCCCGGTACTGGTTTTGCTCGTGCTGTTCGTCGGAGCCTTCATCGTCATGCACTACACCACCTACGGCCGCGCGATGTACGCCATCGGCGGCAACCTGGAGGCCAGTTATCTCGCCGGGCTCCCGGTGAAGCGCTATCAATTGATAGCCTACATTCTCTCAGGTCTGAGCGCGGCGGTGGCAGGCGTCTTTCTGACCTCCCAACTCGGGGCGGGCGCACCACAGGCGGCCTTCGGCCTGGAGTTGAGCGTGATCGCGGCCGTCGTCCTCGGCGGGACCAGCCTGGCGGGCGGGAAGGGCACGCTCTTCGGAACGCTCATCGGCGTGCTCATCCTCGGGACACTCAATAACGGCATGGTTCTGCTCAGCATGTCATCCTACTACCAGCAGGTCGCCCAAGGCCTGGTGCTCCTGCTGGCCGTGGGTCTCGACCAACTGCGCATCGGCAGTATCGGGCGCAGCACCACGACCAAGAGCTTCCGGGTCGGCTTTGCCGCCCTCAACGGGGAGTTGCCCGCTACCATCGAGATGCGCGCCGGATTGGAGCAGGCAGCGTTACACGCGGGCGACCTGAGCCTGCGGCTGGTCGAGAACAGGCTCGACGAGCACGCCGTTCAGAGCAGCGCCGAGCGCCTGATCGCCGAGAAGGTTGATCTGGCGATTGTCGCTGGGATCAATGAACAGGCATGCAGCCAACTGGTGAGTCGATTCCGTGAGGCGGGTATCCCCGTGATCGCGGTCGACACACCCGCACCGGGGGCGCTCTTCTTCGGTGCCGACAACCATCGGGCGGGCTGGCTGGCCGGAGAGGCGCTGGGGGCCTGGATTCAGGCCCACTGGGGTGGGCAGATCGACCGGCTGATCGCGCTTGGGGAGCCCGGAGCAGGCAGAGCCCTCGCGGCCCGCCTGCAGGGGCAGCGCGATGGGCTGGAAGCGGCAATCGGGCCGATCACCGACGATCGAGTGATCTCCCTCGATGCTCATGGCAGCATCGAAGCAAGCCAGGCCCAGGTGGAGGAACTGCTGGCGAGCCTTCCCGGCGCCCACAAACTCGCAGTCATCTGCTTCAGCGATGAGTCCGCCCTGGGCGCCGTGGCCGCGGCCGGGGCGGCCGGTCGGTTGGAGGATATCGTCGTGGTGGGCCAGGGAGCGAGCCGGCTGGCGCGTGAGGAGATTCGCGCGTCCGGTTCTCGCCTGATCGGTTCGGTGATGTACGCTCCGGAGCGCTACGGCGAGCGTCTGCTCCAGATTGCCCGCCAGGTTCTCGCGGGCGACCAGGTGCCGCCGGCGCTGTACGTCGAGCACGCGTTCATCAACCGCGAGAACATTGACGTCTACTACCCCGAACTGACGGAGTAGCTTGCGCGCAGTGGCAGAAGCCTGCTCCTTCAAGGCGAGATTGGAGATTACCGATCCTGGCATGGGTTGCCAGCGTCTCTACGTGATGCGCGATACCGAAAAAGGTGAACCACGAATCACACAGCATGGCTCCCGGTTCGGGATGCAACAGATCAGCAGGGATTTCGCACTCGGGTTGCGTATTCGGCAGGATGCGGACCCAAGCCCCAATCTCCGACTTCGGACGTTTTGAGGAGGCCGAGATGACAGACGGCTCAACGTTGGCGCCGGAAACAACCTTTTCGATTGATTTCAACCTCCACATGGTGCCCGCGGCCCTGGGACTCGATGTCCCTCCGCCGGCCGCAGCCGCGATGTTTGGCATCGGCGAGGCACAGCTTGCGGCCTACGTGGCGACCGTGGACGCGACGGTCAAACAGATCGCCGCCAACCTGCTCGCTCGGCCGGATATCGCGGAGGCCGTCGACCGGCTGGCGGTCCCGGCCGGCGGCACCGTGATGGTGATCGGCGACTCAATCACGACCTACCGCTACGGCTATGCCCCGCTCTTGCAGGCATTGCTGGCTCTGCGCCGCCCGAACGACACGATCCGCTTTTTCAACGGTGGCCAATCCGGATATACGTCGACTCACGCCCTGGAGGTTATCTACACCCAGTTTCTGGCGCAACAACCCGACTGGCTGTTCATCATGTTCGGCGTGAACGACTGCAAGCACTTCGGCGGCCCGCAAACGAAAACGCTGGTCTCGCTCGAGGAGTACCGCCGAAATATGGCCGCGATCGTGGACGCATTTCTCACGCACACCGCGGCTCACCTGGTGCTCCTGACTCCAACGCCCGTGGTCGAGAGCGTCGTCAATTCCAATCCTGACTTTGCGGCCATGCGGATGACGTGGGACAACACGGATATTCAGGCCCGTGCTGAGGTGATCCGCGATCTAGCGGGCAGGCACGGCCTTCCGCTGGTCGATCTGGTGGGTGCATTCGGCCTGGACCCCGATCCGGCGCTCTTTCTGCCTGATGGGCTGCATCCCGGCCCGGCCGGACACAAGATGATGTTGGAGTGGGCGTTACGTGTCCTGCCCGCGTTGCAGTGAAGGACAGCAGCCCGGCGAGCGGGCGAGGCCTTGCTGCTCCCCGACCAACCCAGGAGGATCATCATGGGTGACTCAATCATCGATGTGAGCCGCGAGTTTTTTCACGCGCTTGTCAAGCCAATCCTCGAGCGGGAGTTTCCGGAGGAAACGGCCGAGACAGCCTTCGGCGTCTTCGGGTACGGTTCCGAGGCCCTGGGGATGGATGACGATTATTCCCGCGATCACCATTGGGGTCTGCGGATCGACGCCTTGATGCCGGATGAGGTCTTCCAGAGCCGGCGCGAGGCCATCATGCAGGTGCTCAGCGACAACCTTCCCTCCTCGTTTCAAGGCCACTCCCTGCGCGAGGGTCACGTGCCTGGAAAGGGCCTGGCCCCCGACAGCCTGCCCGGCTTTTTGATGCGCACCATCGGGATGGATCATGCCCCGCGGACCGACACCGAATGGCTCTCCATCCCGGAGGAAGACATTATCCACATCATCAATGGCGAGCTCTGGCACGACCCTGCCGGGCATTTCACCGCGATCCGGCGGACCTTCCAGAGCTACTACCCTGAGCCGGTTCGGCGGCGACGGATCGCCCACTGGTGCCGCTACTTCTCCGGGATGGGCAGCTATGCGCTCAAGCGAGCGATCCTCCGCAACAACGATTTCTACGCCGCGACGGCCTTTGCCAAAGCAATCCGCTGGGGCGTGCAGCTGGCTTTCCTCCTGGACCGGCAGTACTTCCCCTACGACAAGTGGCTGATGGCCTACTTCGAGCGGCTCCCCCGCCTGGCGGCCCCGTTGTGCCCCATTGTTGAGGAGGCGGTGAGCCTTGCGACGCCCTGGGAGCGCAAACTGGCGTTACTCGACGACATGGCCGACATCCTCGACGCCACAATGGTTGCCGATGGTCTGATCCAACCGCACCCCAAATTCACCGGCTCGCCCACCTCCGGCTACCGCCTGCTCGAGCACGCCTACGCCGAGTTGATCCAGAGCGCGCCGGCAGAGATCAAGGCGGTCGTCCCGGTGTGGGATCAGGTTTACCTGGAACAATTCCATAGCGGCTACGTCAACTCCATCGATCTGCACACCTGGGACGAGATCTTGAACCTGAGCGCGGAAGATTAATCGCGACGCTCACATTCGAATTCGGTGGGCCGGGTGGGCGAGGGTAGCGCCCTCGCCCACCTGAGACAGCCGTCCCAATATGTGCGAATCGCCGTTGCCGGGCGCCCGGCCCTGCGTCCCTAACGGAGACACCCGATCGGCTACGAGGAGTCGGAATGAACTCAAAAGAACGAGTGCTGGCCACGATCAACCGGCAGCCCAGCGACCGGACGCCGCTTGATTGTTGGCTCTACCAGAAACAGTTCGTCGAGAAGCTCGCGGCCGAGTACGGCCCCCGCGAGCAATTTCTGGACGACTTCAACATCGACCTGTTCGTCGGCTTCGTACCCTGGCCCAACCAATTAGGGCGCAAAGTCGACGTGACCGAGTTGGCGGAGATTGACCTCGGCGACCCCCGCGACCCGCGCTGGCTCACCCACACCGTCTGGAACGAGGATTTCGCGGGGTGCAATGTGCGGGAGGCCGTCGCCCAGCACGGCGACCGGCGGGCCGTGATCGCGCACATCTGGGGCATCGTGGAGGGCACGAGTTCCTTCTTGGGCATTGAAAACTGCTGGGCCAACCTGGGTCTCGAGCCGGAACTGATGACGGCCTGGTTCGAGCGCTACGCCGACTGGCTGGGCGACCTCGTCGAGAGTTGCATCGACGCCGGTGTCGACATTATCACGCTGTCCGACGATTGGGGCAGCAACCAGAACATGCTCTTCTCGCCGCGCATGTGGCGCCGCATGATCGCGCCCTACGCCGCCCGGGTCGTCCAGCGCGCCCGCGACCGCGGTGTCCCGGTCAACCTGCACAGCGACGGCTACATCATGGACATTCTGGATGACGTGGTGCAGATGGGCTTCACCATGATTCACCCGGTCCAGGAGAGCGCCGGGATGGATCCGACAATCATCAAAGAAGAGTACGGCGACCGCCTGGTCGTCTACGGCTCGCTGGATGTGGTCGACGGGCTCTACAGCCACGACGGCGAGGCGCTAGACAACTACATTATCCAGCGCTTCGAGACCTACGCGCCAGGCGGCGGCTTCATCTTCAACACTGGCCACTTCGTCCAGCCGGATATCCCCCCCCAGCGCCTCGTTCGCGCCTACACCCTGGCCAATGAGTTGGCCCTCAAATATGGCGCATGAGCACTCTCGCTTTCCCCGACCAGGCCGTATGGATTGGCTCCGACCACCCCTTCGACCTGCAAGAGGTCTACCTCTGCTTCCGCCGGACGTGGCGACTTGAGAGCCGGCCGACCAGCACCGGGCTGTTGATCTCAGCCGACAGCCGCTACAAATTATGGGTCAATGGGAGCTTCGTGGCGCGCGGGCCGGCCCGCAGCTACCCCCACGCCCAATCCGTCGACCGGCTCGATATCACTTCGTCCCTGCGGGCAGGCGCCAACACCCTCGCGGTCCAGGTCTACCAGCCCGGGTACTCCCACTTTGCCTACGTCCATCGCGCGGCCGCCGGGCTGCTGGCGGCTCTGACCTGCGACGGCCAACTCGTGCTGGTCACCGATCGGCGGTGGTGCACGCACCGCGACCCCTCGTTTGCATCGCTCGTTCCGCGCGTCTCCATCTACGGAAGCGGCGTCGAGGAGCGCGATCTCCACCTGGAGGATGGCTGGACCAGGCCCGCGTACGATGATTCCGCGTGGGCCCGGGCTCGAATCGTGGCGCCCCTGGGCGGACCTCCCTGGACCGGCGTGCAACATCGTGCGCTGCCTCTGCTCCGCGAGCGCGAAGCCCCGATGACCCTGGTCCAGACTCGGCGAGGGCGTGGATCTTCCCAGCCGTCCAGCGATGCTCACTTGACCCTACGGAATGGCTGGCTCTCGGCCAGGCCCCACGCCATCACGCCGGACGAAGAGGGCTGGGCGCGTCCGGACCTGGCCGAGGGCGAATCTGCCTTCTGGCTCTTCGATCTTGGTCGGGCGTATATCTGCCAGGGATGGATCGAGATCGAAGAGGCCGGCGGGCAGGAGCAAGTCGCAGTCGGCTACGCCGAGAAGATGCGCGGAGAGCAACTCATTCTCTCTGATCCGCAGACGTACTGCCGGGTGCGATTGACAGACCGTTTCCGCCTCCGCCCGGGCCGCCAACGGGCGGAATCCTTCGCGCTGCGGGGCGGCCGGTACCTCCTGTTTCAACTCCGCGGACCAACCGGTGCCGCTCTTCGGCTGCGCTTTCACAACCGCGTGGCGGAATACCCCCTCGAGATTTCGAGGCCGCTCAACACGCCGGACCCGCTCCTGGCAAAGATCAGCACGCTCTGCGAGGAAACCCTTCGCGCCTGCCTGTTGGACGGCTTCATCGATACGCCCTGGCGCGAGGGGGCACAGTGGGTAGGCGATGCCCTGCCACAAGCCCTGACCATGGCAGCGATGTCGAATGACACCCGCCCGCTCCGGCGCGTCATCGAGATGGCCGCGCAAGGCGCCTACCTCGATGGCGTCTTGCCCGGTGTGATTCCCGGGGAGGTCCACGCCTACACCGTCGTCGATTACAATTTCATCTGGGTCGAACTGTTGAGCCTCTACCGCACGCTCAGCGGCGACGAGGACTTTGTGACCGCTCTGTGGCCGGCGCTGGTTACGATGTTGGACCGCTTCGACCAGGACCTCAACAGGGCCGGTCTACTCATCAGCCAGGCCGGCCGGCGACTCTTCCTGGACTGGGCGCCGCTCTCGCGCAATGAGCCGAGCGCCGTCTACAACCTCCACTTCCTATTGACCCTCCGCGAT
>DOUV01000690.1 GCA_003520455.1 Chloroflexota bacterium
CGGGGCGTGCCAGGCCGGCCGGCGGCCAGACCGGGGCGCGCACGCGGAAGTAGAGATAGACTGTCACCAGCAGGGCAAAGACGAGCGCATAGGACGCCAGGAAGACGGCCAGTCCCAGCCAGTTGTTGTTCGCCGATAGCGCCGGCGAGCGAGAAGGCCGGGCTCGCATCATTGTTGTACCCATCTGATCATGCCCCTTCTTCACCCTATTCGCCCGGCTCCAGAGCCCAGCCGATAATCGACCCGATTGTTGCCAGCACGCCAATCAGGACGACGATCCAATGCGTCAGAAAGCCGATCGCAATGAGGGTGATGGCGATCCCCAAGACGAGCGGCCAGTAGCTCGGATGGGGCAGATGAACCGGTGGGTGCTCCTCGGGAGTCCGAGGGGTAACCATCGCCGGCGCTCGCCGCAGGGCGGCCAGCGCCGGGACGGGGATGTCGTTGGCCCACAACAGGAAGACACTGAGCGCGCCTAGCAAGAACGCGGCGACAATGAGACCCACCCACACCCAGAGCGAGCTCAGAATGGGGGCTGCCTGCGCCACGCGCGCCCCGATTTCCAGCCCGGAACCTCCCAATGGGCCGGTGGGAAGCCATCCCATCACCAGCCCACCCACCGGCACGCCACCCAAACCGATACGCGCGAGCGTCTCCGCTCTCTGACGGCTCATCTTAGCCCTCCTCCACGTGCCCAGACGGGAGGCGTGACTCCCAGAGCGGGCGGCGACTTTTGACCACCGGAATCTCGGCGAAGTTGTAGACCGGCGGTGGTGATGGGGTGGCCCATTCGAGGGTCCATCCATCCCAAGGATTGTCACCGGCTTCCGCACCATAGACCAGGCTTGAAACCAGGTTCCAGAAGAAGACCAGGACAGAGACCGCGAGGATGACGGCACCGATGGTCTCGAGAAGGTTGTAGCCCCCCCAACCCACGTAGTCCGGGTAGGTGTAGATACGGCGCGGCATGCCAAGCAGCCCCAGGATGTGCATTGGGAAGAAGGTCAGGTTGAAGCCCACCATCGTGAGCCAGAAATGGATCTTGCCCTGGCGCTCATCCAGCAACCGGCCAGTAATCTTGGGGAACCAGTAGTAGATGCCCGCGAAAAGCCCCAGCAGCGCGCCTCCGAAGAGCACGTAGTGGAAGTGGGCGACGATGAAATAGGTGTCGTGGACCTGCCAGTCCAGCGGAACGACTGCCACAAAGATGCCACTGAGACCACCGATGACGAACATGGCTGGGAAGCTGATCCCGAAGAGCATCGCCGTGGTGAGATGAAGCCGTCCGCCCCACAGCGTTGCGATCCAGTTAAAAATCTTGACGGCCGTGGGCACGGCGATCAGCATACTGACCCCCGCGAAGAGAGTGTTCAGAAAGCCGGGCAGCCCCACCGCGAACATGTGGTGCGCGTAGACACCAAAACCCAGGAAGCCGATGGCCACGGTGGACCAGGCCACGAAGGTGTAACCGAAGATCGGTTTCCGCGAGAAGACCGGTAGCACCTCCGAGATGATCCCCATCGGGGGCAAGATCATGATGTACACTTCCGGATGGCCGAAGAACCAGAAGAGGTGCTGCCAGAGGAGCGGGTCACCGCCGAGCGCCGGGTTGAAGAAGCCGGTGCCGAAGTGGCGGTCGAGGTAGAGCAGGATCGCGGCCACCGTCAGGCTGGGCAGGGCAAACAGCAGCATAAACGCTGTAACCAGGGTCGTCCAGACGAAGAGCGGCATCCGGTTGATGCTCATTCCGGGTGCCCGTAAGCGCAAGATCGTCACCACGAAGTTCAAGGCACCCAGGATCGAGGCAATCCCCGTGAGCTGGATACCCATGATCCAGAAATCAACGCCCATTGTCTGGGAGTATTCCTTGAGGGTCAGCGGCGCATAGGCAAACCAGCCCATCGCCGGGGCGCCTCCGAAGAGGAAGCTCGCATTCATCACCAGGCCGCCGAGCAGGAAGAGCCACAACGACAGCGCGTTGAGCCGCGGGAAGGCCATGTCGCGCGCGCCGATCATCAAGGGGACGATATAGTTCCCGAGCCCGACGTTGAACGGCATGACGAAGAGGAAGATCATCGTCGTGCCGTGCATCGTGAAGATCTCGTTGTAGACCTGAGGGCTCACCACGGCTCCGTTCGGTTGCGCGAGCTGCCAGCGGATGATCAGTGCCTCGATCCCCCCGAGCAGGAAAAACAGAAGCGCACTCGCCATGTAGACAATCCCAATGCGCTTGTGATCAACCGTCGTCAGCCAGGACCAGAGCCCGGTCTCGGTGCGACGAGGGATTGGAAATGTACCGACTTGAGTAGCCATCAATCCTCCTCAACCAACTACTTCAAACTCTCGAGGTACGCCACGAGCTGATCGATCGTGGTCTCCGACAGATTCAGATTGGGCATGAGCGTGCCTGGTTTGACCTCCTGCGGGTTTCGCAACCAGCGGGTGAGGTCTTCCGGGGCGTTGAAGAGGGCGCCGGCAGCGATCAAGGTACGACTGCCGAAGTGGGTCAGATCCGGCCCCACTTTGCCCTGGGCCGGCGTCCCGGCGATCGTATGGCAGCCAATGCAGGCATTGCTCAGAAAAACCTGTTTGCCCTGCTGGGCCAACTGAGTCGTCGGCTCGGCCGCCGGTTGCTGCTGATTCTGAACCCAGGTCTGAAAATCCTCGGGGGAATCCGCGATGACCCGGAAGCGCATCTGGGCGTGCTGTGTCCCGCAGAACTCGGCACACAGCCCCAGAAACATCCCGGGCCGGTCGACTTTGACCCAACTATGGTTGAGACGGCCCGGGATCGCATCGGTCTTCCCGAACAGTTCCGGCGACCAAAAACTGTGGATGACATCCCCGGAGGTGATCTCGAACTGAACCGGTTTGCCAACCGGGACGTGGAGGTCGCCAGCCGTCACAATGCCCAGATCCGGATACTGAAACTCCCACCACCATTGATGGCCTATGACTTTGACGTACAGATCAGTCGGAGGCGCACTGGCGACGGCCCCCATCGACCGAACGGTGAATACAAAGACGACCACCAGCACGAGCGCCGGCGCGGTGGTCCAGGCGATCTCGATCGGAGTGTTCCCATGGATCTGCTTCGGCAGCGGGCCTGCCTCGCCGGGTCGCACCCGATAGCGCCAGACAGAGTAGATCAGCAAGCCCTCGACGACAACGAAAACGGCCGCGGCAATCCAGAGGATAACGACCATCAAATTTCGCATGGTTATCGCCGCGGGTGAGTTCGGTGAGAACGGTGTGGGTGACTGCGCCGCGACAGACCCCGGGAGGCTCAATATCACCAGGGCCGCAGCGCTCACCACGAAAGACCAGCGTACAAGACGGTTCCGAGACAGCATAGCATATCCCCAAGAGTAGAGATGAATGATCAACAGCCGATAGTGACAGTCCTACTCTTCGTTCTCCCTGTTGTAGGATTTTCTTCCTGATCGGTCACAGAGGATTCCCCCGGGGACCCATTCATTCTTCCACCTTTCAGTACACTCCTTCAGGCTCGGCGCCCTCATCCTCCCCAAACCAGCGGAAGAAGAGCATGCTGAGAGCCGACAGGTAGATGAGGCTTCCGGGGATCCACATGGCCAGCCCGCCCAATTGCTGGTCGGCGAGCGGTGAGATGCCCCAGAGTCGCGGCGCCAGCGCATACGCCGGGTAGAGCACCGCCGGACTGAAGATGAGGAGCACGGAAAGGCCCGTATTGGGCAAGGTCTGCGCAAATAGATAGGCCATGCGAGCCGGGTACGACTGCAACCGCAGTTCCGGCAGCGGGCCGAGGACCGGCCACCAGCTGAGCACACCCGTTGCCATGAAAAGCAGGTGCATGAGAATATGGACCTGGTCCGACTCCAATGAGAGCTGATAGAGCCAGGGCAGGTGCCAGAGCCAGAAGTTCACGTTGAAGAGGCCGAATGCCACCACCGGATAGGTGAGCCACCGCACCACGCGGGCGAGAGCGGGCCGTTGCAGCAGCGGGCGCAGCAGCCAGCCCGGCGTGCCTACCAGGACCAGCGGCGGCATGACCAGGATCAGCAAGAGATGCTGGACCATGTGAGCGCTGAAGAGGTAGCGGTCGGCCAGGAAGTCCAGCGGGCTGACCAGCGCGATGAAGATGGTCAGAAGGCCGATCATGAAGGCGACAACCTGGCGCCGCTCGATCCCCGGCGCCCAGCCGAAGCGGCGCCGCAGGGGAAATACGGCCACCAGGTAGAGTGCAACTGCCAACTCGAGGCCCAAGAGGATGCTTGGCTCCCACGACCAGCGCGTCCAGATGAAATCGAGGCTCGTTTCAACCATCGTGGCCCCTTCGAGATGTCCCCGGCCGCGCTCCGGGTTGCAAGGAGGTGCGGCTCGGCTGGCCCATCCCCGTCATGGCGTCGCAGTCGCTTCTCCTGTGGGCGTCGCGGCCGGCGGAGAAGTCTCCGGTGAGGCGACAACTTGAGTCGCGAGTGCCGGCGCGCCGGGCCCCGGGGTGGGTGTAAAGATGGCAGGCTGGGCCGCCGGCGGCGTCGGTTGCGCGACAACTGAACGTTCGGCCGCGGGTGGCGGTCCGCCAAAATCTGGTACACTGAGCAGGTCTCCCAGTCCTATGAACACCAGTGCGGCCACCACGATCAGAATCAGGCCAACAATCCACAGTGACAAATTCCCGAGCCGCTGGAACATAGAAGGCGTCCTTGTACGTGTAGCAGAGAACCCTGGCAGATGACCAGCTTGCAGCATCCACCCACCAGGAACCCGTCTCTTCCCCGAGGGTCGCACGTGAGAGTGGCGCGGACACGCAAGTTGGCCGCATGCAATGGGATAGATCAGAGGTGAGTCCGGTCAATTATACTCGCCGGCCCGATTACTACAACCGTGCTTCGCCAGGAGCCACCGCCGCGACCCCAGGAAGGCGCGCCTGGGAGGGGCATGCTGAGCGGAGTAAAGCTTCTCGCACCAGATCGTACAGGCTACGGATCGGCGCCTCGCAGCGCGCCGTCGGGGTGGTCGCACCGGCCAGACCTTGCCCCACCCGCTCTGTGCGGTTCTTCGGGCGACGCTCAGGGTGCCATGGGTGGGTGGAGCACGGACCCTGGTAACCAACAAGTAATTATTCTACTGAGTAACCGATACTGATTCTACTTCCCAATTATCCGTTTGTCACACTGGCGGAACCGGCCCAATGCCGACAGGGTCCGCCCTGACCATCAGGCGAGACGCGACAAGCACAGGTGGGAATCGTTCGGGTGCGGTTGGTCTTGAGGAGGCGCGTGCGATCGGATTCGCCCGAACCAGGGGCGGGGTGCTGCATCGGCAGGGCAACGGCGGGGTAACCCAACTCCTCTTCATCAATCCGGCCGGCAGATTGGCCGGATCGCTACTTCCCTTCGGGACTCGCGCCAGGCTGATGAACGCCCCGCCGCACGACGACCCAGAGCATGACGAGGCCGGTCCACAGCATGGCGGCGACGAGCAAGTGCAGAGTCCGCGACCACATCGGCAGCCGGAGCAGCACATTGCTGATCCCCAGACCGAACTGGACCACGATGAGCCCGGCGAGTGCGAGCGCGACGGCGCGCACTCCCGAGTCGCCG
>DOUV01000689.1 GCA_003520455.1 Chloroflexota bacterium
GCCCAAGAGGCGGGGCAGACCGCCGAGCCCCGCCCTCAGCAGATTGGGCGGTTGGCACAGGCGCCGCTGATAGATATGACCCTGCAGAATCCGAACTGCGTCTTCCAGATCGTCAAGCGCCACTTCTCGCGCTACACGCCTGAGATGGTCGAGCGCATCTCGGGCGTGCCGCAGGACCTCTTCATCCAGGTGGCCGAGGCACTTCTCGATAATTCCGGCCGCGACCGGACCTCCGCCTTCTGCTACGCGGTCGCCTGGACCCAGCACACCATCGGCACCCAGATCATCAGTTGCTGCGCACTCCTCCAGCTTCTGCTCGGGAACATCGGGCGGCCCGGTGGCGGCATCCTGGCCCTCCGCGGACACGCGACGATCCAGGGCAGCACCGATATCCCAACGCTCTACAACCTGCTGCCCGGCTACCTGCCGATGCCCAGCACCATTGCCGGTCACACCTCCCTGAAGGCGTACCTGGCGACCGAGCAACCGGCGACGGGCTGGTGGTACAACATGCCGAAGTACCTGGTCAGCCTGCTCAAGGCCTGGTACGGCGACGCCGCCATCCCCGAGAACGACTTCGCCTACGACCTGGTGCCGAAGATCTCCGGGGACTACTCCTTCGAGGCGATGATCCCGATGATGAAGGACGGGATCATGAAGGGGCTCTTCTGCATGGGTCAGAACCCGGCAGTCGGCGGGCAGAATGCAGTCCTGGCCCGCAAGGCCCTGGCGAACCTCGACTGGCTCGTGGTCCGCGACCCCTATGAGATCGAGACCGTGGCCTTCTGGAACGACTCGCCCGAGGTTCGGCGCGGCGAGTTGCGGCCCCAAGAGATCAAGACCGAGATCTTTTGGCTCCCACCGGCGGTGACGCCCGAGAAGGGGGGCTCCTACACCAACACTCAACGGCTCATCCAGTGGCACGACCAGGCGGTCGAGCCGCCCGGCGACTGTCGCTCGGAGAGTTGGTTCCTCTACTGGCTCGGCACGCGGCTTAAGGCGCTCTACGCGGGGGATGACAGCCCGAAGGGGCGCCAGATCAACTCGCTCACCTGGGATTACCCCACCGCCGGCGCGCACCAGGATCCGGATCTGGACGCAGTCGTCAAAGAAATAAACGGTTACACCATCGCCGACGGGAAGCCCACCAAGACCTTCACCGAGCTCAGGGACGACGGCTCGACCGCCTGTGGCTGCTGGATCTACTCCGGGATCATGCCGGAGGAGGACAACAACCGGGCGAAGAGCCGCCGCGGCGACGACAAGGCGGCGCTCGAGTGGGGCTTCTCCTGGCCGAACAACGTCCGCATCCTCTACAACCGCGCCTCGGCGGACCCGGAGGGCCGGCCGTGGAGCGAGCGCAAGAAGTGGGTCTGGTGGGATGCCGAGAAGGGCGAGTGGACCGGCTACGACACGCCCGATTTCCCCAAGACCAAGCCGCCCGGCTACCAGCCGCCCGAGGGTGCCACTGGCGTCGAGGCCCATCCCGGCACCGCACCGTTCATCCTGATCGCGGATGGCCTGGGCCGGCTCTTCGCCTCCGCGGGCCTGCGCGACGGCCCCCTGCCGGCCCACTACGAGCCGTGGGAGTCGCCGGTCGGCAACCTGCTCTACCCGGAGCAGCCTCGGAACCCGGTCGCCCCGATCTTCCCGCGCCCGGACAATCCCTACCACGAGATCGGCGACCCGCGCTTCCCGTACGTCATCACGACCTACCGCCTGACCGAGCATCACACCGCCGGCGGGATGAGCCGCACTGTACCGTGGCTGGCCGAGCTGCAGCCGCACGGCTTCGTCGAGATCAGTCCTGAACTGGCGGCTGAGTTGGGGATCAACAACGGCGACTGGGTCACCATCTTCACTCTGCGCGGCGAGGCCGAGGCGCGGGCTCTCGTCACCGAGCGGCTGCAGCCACTGATGATCGGCGGCAGGAAGATACATCAGGTCGGCATGCCCTGGCATTTCGGGTATAAGGGGATCGCCGAGGGTGGGATTGCCAACAACCTGAGCGCGCTGATCGAAGATCCGAATTCGCGCATCCACGAGGCGAAGGCGTTCACCTGCAACCTGCGCAAGGGCGGAATGACCGGGAAAGGAGCGCGGCCACAATGAGCACGACAAACACGGCGGTAAACGATAGCCTCACCGGCACGACCGGCGCCCGGCCCGGGGCGATGGGCTTTTTGACCGACACCACGCTCTGCATCGGCTGCAAGGCCTGCGAGGTGGCCTGCAAGCAGTGGAACCAGTTGCCAATGGACGGCTTCGGGTGGACCGGCTTCAGCTACGACAACACCGGCGACCTGGGAGCCACAACCTGGCGGCACGTCGCCTTTATCGAGCGCATCACGACTTCCTCCCCAGCCCTCCCCCAACAAGGGGAGGTGGGCCGGCGGCCCACCTCGCTCAAGCCGTTCCAGAGCAACTGGCTGATGCAGAGCGACGTCTGCAAGCACTGCGTCAACGCCGGCTGCCTGCAGGCCTGTCCCACCGGGGCGATCATCCGCACCGAGTTCGATACAGTCGTGATCCAGCAGGACATCTGCAACGGGTGCGGCTACTGCGTGCCCGCCTGCCCCTTCGGCGTACCCGAGTTAAGCCCGATCGATGGTAAGGCCCACAAGTGCACCCTCTGCTACGATCGCGTCAAAGACGGGTTGGAACCGGCTTGCGCCAAGTCCTGCCCGACCGACTCGATCCAGTTCGGCCTGGTCGAGGAGTTGATGGAACGGGCCAAGAACCGCGTGGCGGCACTACACGAGCGGGGAGTCAACGAGGCCTACATCTACGGCGACCGCGCCATCGGCGGCACCGGCGGAATGGAGGGCCTCAATGCCTTCTTCATCCTCACCGCACCGGCGGAGGTCTACAACTTGCCGGCCTGCCCGACGCTGCCGCAAGACAGGGCGTGGCCGGCCTTTCTCGCGACTGCCGGCGCGGCGGTGGCGTTCGGCCTGGCGGCCCTCTTCGCTTTGAAGGAGCCGTGACGGATGGAGGTGGGCGTGGGCGTGTCGGCCAGACCGGGAATCCCGCTCCACCCAAGCGCGCGGCGACCGGCCTCATGCCCACTCGTCGTCGGAGCAACCTCGTAGAGACGCCGCGGCGGGGTGTCTCTACAGCGTTATGCGGGCCACGTCGCTCGTCTCTCATCCGATCAAGATTGCAGGTGGTACGGGAGGAGGTACCATGACCGCACCCTACGAAGAAACGATGGAAGCCGAAGCGCGGGACGCTGCCAGCGAGGCGGAGCGACAGCCAGGTATCGCAAGGCCCGAACGGAGATGGGAGAGCCGGCGGAACGGCGGGCGCTCGGTTCGGGACGAATCCGAGACGAGCTACTACGGCCTCCCGGTGATCCATACGCCGCACTGGAAGTTGGAGATCTACACCTATTTCTTCCTCGGCGGGATCGCCGCCGCGAGCTATGTCATCGCGAGCCTCGTCCAGTTGCTCGGAGGCGCCGGCGACCGCCGGATTGTACGGGCCGGGCGGTACATCTCACTCGCCACGCTGATTCCCAGCCCGATCCTGCTGGTTCTCGACCTGGGCCGGCCCGATCGGTTCCACCACATGCTGCGCGTGGTCAAGTTGCGCTCGCCGATGTCGCTGGGCACGTGGGGCCTGATCCTTTTCAGTGCCTTCTCCGGCCTCTCGGCACTGATCCAGGCAGCACATGACGGCCTGTTTGCGCGCGCCCCCGGCCTCGCTCGGCTGCTCCAGGCGCTCCCCGGTCGGGTCATCGGCCTACTGGGGATGGGCCCGGCCTTCTTCGTCAGTGGCTACACGGGTGTGCTCCTGGTGGCGACGGCGGTGCCGCTCTGGGCGAAGAACTACCTGCTACTTGGGCCGCTCTTCATCGCCTCGTCGATCTCGACGGCGACCTCGGCGATCGCGCTGGTCCTCGCGCTGGGACGCAGCACGAGCCACCGCACACTCGCACGCCTCGAGCGGCTGGAGATCCTGGCGCTGCTGGTCGAACTCGGCCTGATCCTGACCGCGCGCGCCAACGCCGGCCCCATCATCTCGCGGCCCATCCGCGAGGGAAGGCTCGGCTGGATCTTTCGCGCGGGCGTTCTGGGCACAGGCATCGTTGCGCCGCTCGGGCTGCTCGCGAAGAGCGTCCCCCCGGGCACGAAGCCGTCGCGCTTCCTCACAGCGCTCACCTCGACCCTGGTCCTGGTGGGCGGCTTTTTGTTGCGCTACGTGATGGTCACGGCCGGTCGCGCCTCGGCTGCCGATCCGCAGGCAACCTTCGAGCTGACCAAGGCAAACGGCCGCCGCCCCTCGTAGAGGTACACCATGGGCAACTTCGACTTCCGCGACATCCGACCGTCCATGGATGTCTACACCCTCGACAACGTCTACCTTGGCACCGTGCTCGGCCTCATCCCAGGGCTGCCAACATCGGGCGGCGACCAGGTCCCGAGGGAGGCTCGCCAGTCCAGCGAGATCAATGGTGAGATGCTGGGTCCAATGCCCACGCGGTCGATCGGGAACAGGGGCCCTCACACCCAATCGGCACACGAACTCTACGCGGTCAAGCTCAACACCGCGCGTCCGATTGGCATGGGCGCGATCAGGGTTGGGAGGTGGTGGGGCCTCGTTGGCCGCCGCACCATCCCGCTGGACGCAGTGCAGACGGTCTCGCTCGAGCGGGTGGTTCTCAGATTCAAGCAGGAGGAGTTGGAACGAGGAATCGGCTCCGAGCTTAGCCCGGATATCGACACCACAACAGTGTGCGGCGCGTGATAGAGGAGCAAGCCGCTGGCTGCTGCGAATACTATTTGTTGCCCCATGCTTTTGTACTGCACAAACCCAAGCCCGATTACATTCTCCCCTGTCCGTCCATCCGCCCCACCTCCTCGATGTACTCCAATGACTGGTGCCGGAAGTAGGTGTTGTACAGCTCGGCGTAGTGCCCGCCGGCCGCCAGCAACTGGTCGTGGGTGCCCTCCTCGATGATCTCACCCTGGCGCATGACGATGATGCGATCGGCGTTCTTGACCGTGGAGAGCCGATGGGCGATGACGATGCTGGTGCGGCCGTGCATGACCACGTCCAGCCCCTCCTGGATCTGGGCCTCGGTGAAGGGGTCTACGCTGGCCGTGGCCTCGTCGAGGATGAAGATCGAGGGATCCTGCAGCAGCACGCGCGCCAGCGCGACAAGCTGCCGCTGGCCCATCGAGAGGCGCGCGCCCCGCTCGCCGACGTCGGTGTCGAGGCCGTTGGGCAGATCGGCGATCCAATCACCGCCGCCCACCTGGGCCGCCACGGCGGCGACCTCTTCATCGCTGGCCGTCGGGCGGCCGTAGCGGATATTGTCGGCGACTGAGCCGGTGAAGAGAAATGGGGCCTGGGGCACGAGGCCGAGCTGGCGGCGGTAACTGCTCAGGTCGAGTGTGCGGATGTCCATGCCATCGATCAGAATGTCGCCCCACTGGAACTCGTAGAAGCGGGCAATCAGCCGGCTGAGGCTGGACTTGCCTGCGCCAGTGTGACCGACCACAGCGATGGCCTGGCCCACCGGGATGACGAGGGAGAAACCTTCCAGGACCGGTTCGCCGGGCTTGTAGCTGAAGTGGACATTGCGGTACTCGATGCGGCCGTCGAGCCTGTTCACCGGCTCGTCACCTTTCTGGATCACTTTGGGCTCAGCGTCGATCAGCGCGAAGACGCGCTCGCTGGCCGAGAGGCCCTGCTGAAACTGGCTCCAGAACGAGGCAATGCTGGTCAGCGGAAAGGAGAAGATCGTCAAACTCTGCACGAACAGGTACCAGTCGCCGGGCGAAACCGTGCCGCTGATGGTACTCAGCCCACCGTAGTAGACCACCGTCGCGGCGCCAACGCCGGCGAGAATCGTGAGGATTGGGAAGATGCTGTTGAACACAAGGCCCTGCCGGAGATTGACGCTATAGGCCTGACGATTGACGATGCTGAAGAGATCGTAAACCGCGGCCTCCTGGCGAAAGTTCTTGGCTACCGCAATGCCCGCCAGCGATTCCTGAACCAGCGCGTTGACCCGCGCGGTCACCCGCTGGGCCCGCTGCGTGGTCAGGCGCGCGATGCGGCGAAAGCCCAACGCCACGCCGACGACCACTGGCGCGATGGCCAGGGTGATCAGCGCCAGCCGCACGTTGATAGAAAAGAGCACTACCGAGATGACCCCCACCAACAGGAGCTGGCTCAACAGATCCATCGTCAGGGTCACCACGGTCGCGAAATCCTGTGTGTCCGATGTGACGCGGCTGACGATCTTGCCGGAAGGGAACTCGTCGTAGAAGGAGAGGTCGCGCTGCGTGACGGCGCGGAAGGCGTCCTGGCGGAGCTTGAGGACCACATCCCCGACCGCGCGGGCCGAGAAGAGCTGGCGCACGTAGTTGAAGAGCCACGAAATCGCACCGAGCAGCACCACGAGGGCGGCGAACCCTGCCAGCGTGACCATCGCAGGTTGCTGACTCGCCAGTTGGTTGATCCCCCGCGAGATGACAATGGGTACCGTCGTATCGAGCAGTGACGTCAACGAGACCGCCACGGCAACGGTCAGCATCGCGCGGGTGTGCGGCCGGAAGTAGCCGACGATCCGCCGCAGAAGCACGGCGTCGGAGTAGTCACGGTCGTAGGCCTCTTTGTCGAGACCATCCATGATGAAGCCCACTTGCTTCCTCCGGAAGCGTTTTGAGTTATTCCTGATCGCCGCACGGCTCTCTCGGCAGGAGTCGTGATGCCTGATGCCTGATGCGTGAAAAGATCCGTTCACGCATCACGCGGCTCCTCCAGCAATCTATGCAAGGTCGAAAATATCACTCATCACTCATCGCTCAGTACTCAGCACCTCATAGCGCGCAAAGATCCGCCGGTAGGCGTCGGAGCGGGCGAGCAGTTCCTCGTGGGTTCCCTGGTCAACGAGCTCGCCGCGCCGGAGGACGAGGATGCGGTCGGCCCAGCGGATCTGACTCAGGCGGTGGGTAATGAGCAGGGTCGTACGCCCTTGCATGATGCGGCGCATCGCCTTCTGGATCTCATCCTCGGTGGCGCTGTCAATCGCGCTGGTCGAGTCGTCCAGAATGAGGATTCGCGGGTCGGTCAGGAAGGCGCGCGCGATCGCCAGTCGCTGGCGCTGCCCGCCCGAGAGGGTCACGCCACGCTCGCCGATCTCGGTCTGGTAGCCCTCGGGCAGGTTCATGATGAACTCGTGCGCCTGGGCCTGGCGCGCGGCCCGCTCGATGGCCTCAGGCGTGGCATTGCCGCCGGCACCGAAGGCGATGTTTTCGGCGATGGTCCGCGAGAAGAGAAAAATATCCTGCTCGATGGTGCTGATCTGGGCGCGCAGTGATTCCAGGTTCCACTCCCGTACATCCACGCCGTCGACGAGCACTCGACCCTCGTTGACATCGTAGATGCGGTTGACGAGCTTGGTCAACGTGCTCTTGCCCGAGCCGGTCTGGCCGACGATGGCGATCGTCTCACCGGGGCGGGCGCGGAACGAGATATTTTTGAGCACCGGATTCGCCGGGCGATAGCCAAAGCTGACATCCTCAAAGAGGAGCTCACCCACAACCGGACGCGCGACGCCCGCGGCGTTCTCATCGAGATCGGTCTCGTCGTTGATGAGCGCCAGGATGCGCTCGGCCCCCGCCAGGCCGAGCTGCACTAACGAGAACGAGAAGATCGAGATGAAGGTCGGGAAGCGGAGCAGGCCGAAGAGACCCATGAAGGCGATGACGTCACCGGCGATGAGCCTGCCACTGTGCCAGAGCCAGAGCGCGTGGAAGAACCCCAGCCCCAGGGCAATCCCGAAGACCAACAGCGGCAGGTAGCGCGCCTGAACGCGGCCCTGAGCGACGAAGAGGTCTCGGTAGCGGCGCGCGGCGGCGCTGAACTTTCCTCGCTCTTGCGCCTCCTGGGCATAGGCTTTGACCACCTCGATCCCGGCAATGCTCTCGGCCAGACCGGCGTTCATAGTCCCAAAATGCATCCGCAATTCGCCGGCCACAGGGTTCAGTTCATCCATATAGCGGCGCACAGTCACCACCAGACCGACGACGAAGAGGAGTGGCACCAGAAGGAGTTGCCAACGGAGCAGTCCGATCGAGACCAGCGGAACGATCACCCCGAGGACCGAGCCGAAGATGAGGTTGAGGCCGGGGCTGATCATGAAGTTGAGCTGGCGAACATCGTTGGTCGCCCGCGCCATGACGTCGCCGACCCGCTGGCGGTCGTGGAAGGTCTGGCTCTTGCCCAGGAGGCTGATGGCCAATTCGTCGCGCGCGTCGCGCTCGAGCCGTTGCGCCAGCACCTCGATGGACCAGTTGCCGGCCAGGCCGATCAGGCCCTGGAAGCCCCGCGCTCCCAGGATTCCCAGCGAGAACAACAGGATGCGTCCGGCACTGGGCGTCGGCGCGAGAATCTCGTCGAAGACCCGCCCGATAAAGAAGGGCGTCGAGCTGAGGAGCGCATTGGCGATAATGCCGCTCACAACGACGGCGACCGGAAAGAGAGGGTAGCGCAACAGGTGCGACACGACCCAACGCAGAGGGGACGAGCGATCGTAGCGGTGCTCGCCCGCGATCGTAAACTCACGTTTACTCACGAGGTCTCCTCACGAAAGCAGGAAGCCACGCACCAACTCGAAATCGGAATCGCTCAGCCTGGATCGCCAGATCCAGGCCCGCGCCGCCGGATCTGACGATCCGCCGCGAGCAGTCGCCCCACATTGCTCGGCCTGGATCGCCAGATCCAGGCCCGTGCCGCCGGATCTGACGATCCGCCGCGAGCAGTCGCCCCACATTGCTCGGCCTGGATCGCCAGATCCAG
>DOUV01000367.1:0-6708 GCA_003520455.1 Chloroflexota bacterium
TCGGGGCTCGGCCATCGCCAGCACGGATCCTCCAAAACCCGCCCAGGCAACGTTCCTCCCTTCCGCGCCGATCCGCCCCGACCGCCCCCGTCAGGCCCGCGACGTCGCACCACAAAACCCGCCCCGACCAGCGCGAGGGCCCTGCCCCACCACTACCCTGGCGCCACCACCCCCAGGCTGTCGAGGCGGGTTTTGGAGGATCGAGGCGAGCGGGCGCCTGGACTCCCTCCTGAGACGCCATGACCGGGCGGCCTGGTGGCCCGGCGGCCAAACGGGGAGTACGACGCGCTGGCCACAAGCCGCTAATGAGCTGGGCTCCATCCTGCAGTCCGTTCGGTGTCAATGGGTTTGGGTTTCGCCGTCCTCGTTCTACACCTGAAAGGACTGTTTGCCTCTCCCTCTTGACTGACTTTTGAGTCGCCCTGGAGGCAGGTCGGAAGCCTGGTTATTTATGACCAAACCACATATAATTGTCAGCGATCCCGATTCGTCCCCTTTTCTCTGTTCTGACTCTATCACCAGTCAGGATGCAAGCTGACCTGACTGGAGGGACATCATGGTTCAAACGCATCGTCCTGTCATGACGCACCGCAGACTGCTCCTGTTCAAATGGCTCATGGTCCTCGTACCGCCCGTTACGGTCGCGGTCGGCCACAGCCTGTGGCTCATGGTGTTTATGCCTGCTCATACAGTCGCGGTGGGCCACAACCTGCTGGGGTACTCGGTGGGCGGGCTTGCAGAGACCCTGCTCGTGACATTGCTCGTGACATTCCTGGCCCTGGTGCTTGCCTACATTTTTGCAGAGACGCTGTTCAGGGTTCTCCGGAGACTCCAGGCTGAGGCATTGGCCCGAGAGCAGGACATCCTGACCATGAATGCCGTGATGCAGGAACGGGAGCGGCTGAGCAGGGAACTCCACGATGGTGTGGCCCAGCTCGTCGCAGATCTGCTCTTGCGCCTGGACACCATCAAGGAGCTGGTGGAGGCCGACCGACACCAGGAGGCGGAAGCAGAGCTCGAGCGGCTGCACGGGGTTGCCAATGAAATCTACGAGGATATCGGGGAGTCCATTACAGGGCTCCGCACCAACGTGACGGAACGAGGGCTGGTCCGCGCACTTCAGGACTACGTGGACCAGTTTGAAGAGCGGCACCAGATTCCCACGAGCCTCCAGATCCTTACAGGACCGGCTCCCGACGCGGCCGACCGGCTCTCACCTCTCGCGGCGCTCCAGCTCTTCAGGCTTATCCAGGAAGCCCTGACCAACGTTCGCAAGCACGCCGGGGCACGGGAGGCCACTGTGACGCTCATATCCGACAGGTCAGGGCAACTGAAGGTCGTCATTGCCGATGACGGCCAGGGTTTTATCCCTGGCGCCCAGGGGAACGGCAAGGCGCGGCCCCTGGGCCTGACGAGTATGCGGGAGCGGGTCGAGGCCCTGGGCGGCACGTTCGAAGTGAACAGCCAGCCCGGCTCGGGCACACAGGTGACTGCCACCATCCCCATTCCACGAACGAGAAGGGAGAACGGGCATGCAGCCCTTACGACTCCTCCTGGTTGACGACCACGCGCTCTTTCGCGAGGGACTCATCGCGCTCCTCTCCTACCAGGACGATTTCACCGTCGTTGGAGAGGCTGAGGACGCCGAGAGCGCCCTGGCCCAGGCGCGTGCGCTTGAGCCGGACATCGTGTTGATGGACATCGAGCTCCCAGGAGAGGACGGCGTTACCGCGACCCAGCGGCTGACGATCGAAATGCCCGCCGTCACCGTCGTGATGCTGACGGTGCACGACGACAGCCAGACCCTGTTCGAGGCCATCAAGGCGGGGGCGCAAGGCTACCTGGTGAAGAACGTGCGATCCCGGGAGCTCCTGGAGCAGCTCCGGGGCCTGGCGCGCGGCGAGGCTGCGATCTCGCGTCGTATGGCTGCCCGGATCTTGGAAGAGATCCGGGGCCAGACTGAGCCCTTCGGGCCCGAGGAAGAGCTGACTGCCCGGGAGATGGACGTGCTGGAGCTGGTGGCGGCGCGCCTCTCCAACGCCGAGATCGCCGGGCGTCTGGTGGTCAGTGAGCACACCGTCAAGAATCACATGAAGAGCATTCTCTCCAAGCTCCACCTCCGCAACCGACACCAGGCAGCCGCCTATGGCGTCGCCCGTGGCTGGCTGCCACGCCCGAAGGGGCGTGGCTAGCGCGCCGGTCCAGGCGTCGCCGAGACGATTGTAGAGCACCGTGTGCAGGCGCGTTCAGGTTCGGAGGGGCGCACGGCCGTGCGCCCCTACAGCGCGCTTCTCACGCGGTTCCTACCATGTTCCCACCCGCGCCACGACAACGTGACCGATGGTCTCGCATCCTCTTGTCACCCCTCCGGTCTCGCGAACCGTCTCACAAAAATAGCCCTTTTCCTCTCTCCTCTGCCTTCCGCGGGTCATGTGCTGCAACTTGCTGCCAGGTATGCTAGTATAGGACTGTCGAGAGCTACTACCGCGAGATGAAGGAGGTTCGAAAATGCACCAGAAGACCACTGACGCCCCGCAAACCGCAGGCCGCGTCCTCCACAGACACGCGCGCTGGTACGATCTTTTCGGCAGAGTCATCTCGTTCGGGCAGGACAAGGCGATCCGGGAGAAGCTCATAGAGCTCGCCGCGCCGGCGCCCGGTGAGAAGGTGCTCGACGTTGGCTGCGGCACGGGCACGCTCGCGATCGCCATCAAGTCGCAGGTGGGCGCCAGCGAGGTGCACGGCATCGACGCCTCTCCTGAGATGATCCAGGTCGCGAAGGAGAAGTCAGCCAAAAACGGCTCCGATATCGATTTCCGAGTCGCCCTGATCGAGGCGATCCCGTTCCCGGATGCTTCCTTCGATCTCGTGACCAGCAGCCTCATGCTCCACCACCTACCGGACGATCTGAAGGCGAAGGGCTTTCTGGAGATACGGCGCGTGCTGAAGCCCGGCGGCCGCTTCATGGCGATGGACTTCGCTGCGCACAGCCTCTCGCCCCTCGGCCATCTGCTGTCGATGCACAGCCACTCCCCCCTCAGCCATCTGCTGTCGGTCTTCGGCTACTCGCGCGGCGAGAGCATGGTCGACAAGCTGGCGCCGATGCTCAAGGACGCCGGCTTCAGCGACGTTGAGGGCATCCCCACGCGCCACAAGAACTTCGCCTTCATCCGCGCCCGCTCACCAATGCCGAAGAAGCCATAGCATCCTCCTCTTACTCCCTCTGGTCTCTCGAACCATCCCGAAAAATAGCCCTTTTCCTCTCTCCTCTGTCTTCTACGGGTCATGTCCCGCGGACTGCTGTTACCTATGTAGGAAGCCCGCCTCAACGCTTCGCTGCGAGGCTGTCAGCCTCCTCCGCGCACTAGAGAGTGCTTGTTCCAGTCATGCGGTTTGGATTTCTCCGACACCGCGGGTATTCGTACCCGTACGGCGAGGCCTCCGTCTTCCCGGGGCGAGGCGTAGACGTCACCACCGAGTGCGTGGGCGACGGACTGCACGATTGACAGGCCGAGTCCGGCTCCGCGGCTGATCGAGGTATTGGCGGAGTCGGCGAGTCGTTCCGTGGTGCGCAGGCGGCGGAATGGTTCGAACAGACTCGGGACTTCGTAGGGCGGAACGGGCGGTCCGGTGTTTTCGACGGTGAGGTGGACGTTATCATCGACCACGCCGGTGGTGACCGTGACCCAGCCGTGTTCGGGCAGGTTGTAGCGGATGGCATTGTCGACCAGGTTCTGGGTGAGCCGTTCCAGGAGTACTGGGTCGCCTGCCACCGGGGCAGGCAGCAGGTGGGTGCGGATGGCGACGCCGGCGTTCTGCGCGGCGCCTTGGGATTCCGTGGTGATGTGCCGTGCGATGTCGGCGAGGTCAACAAGGGTGGATTCTGTGACGTGTTGTTCGCTGCTGGCGAGGGTGAGCAGGCCGTCGATAAGCCGTTCGTGGCGTTGGTTGACGGCGAGCAGGGTGGCGCCCAGCTGACGCAGTGATTCGTTTGCTTGAGGATCGCTGAGTGCGACTTCGATGAGGGTGCGGTTGATCGTGAGGGGTGTGCGCAGCTCGTGGGAGGCGTTGGCGACGAATCGTCGCTGGCTGTCGAAGGAGCGATCAAGCCGTTCGAGCATGGCGTCGAGTGTGTCAGCGAGTTCTTTGATCTCGTCGTTGGGCCCGACGAGGGCGATGCGCTCGTGCAGGCTGCGGTCGGCGATCCGCCGGGCGGTCGCGGTAATCTGCCGCAGCGGATGCAACGCCTGGCCGGCAAGGAGCCATCCGAATCCTCCCGCGATGACACCGACGACACCGAGCATGATAAGCGAGGCGATGAGCATTGTGTTGAGGGTGTCGTCTCGGGCTTGCTGGAGTTGCGCCCTGAGCGCATCGTGCACTTCTGGCGACTGGTGTTGAAGGGTTTGTTCGGTGATGTCGCCCCGCACGGTCAGCTGATGGTTAAGGGTCTGCCCCAGGTACAAATACATCAGCGCGACGAGCGTCACGCCGGCGAGGAAGAACGCCCCGGCGTAGAGCAGGGTGAGCCGGACCCGGATCGTAGAAGGCCACCAGCGGCGTGGGGTGGTCATGGGATGCGGTACCCGGTACCGGGAATGGTCTCGATGACCGGCGGGTCGCCCAGTTTCCGGCGCACCATCATGATGGTGAACCGGACGACGCCGGTGAACGGGTCGATGTGTTCGTCCCATGCTTTCTCCAGGAGCTGCTCGGCCGAGACCACGCCGCCCTCGGCCCGCAAGAGCTCAGCAAGGACCGCGAACTCCTTCCGGGACAACCCCACGGGGTGACCGTCTCGGGTGACGGTGCGACGATGCGGATCGAGGCGGATACCTGCCCGCTGGAGCACGGGTGGCGCGGCGGGCCGGGCGCGCCTGCCCAGCGCCTGGACACGGGCGGTCAGCTCGGCGAACGCGAACGGCTTGGTCAGGTAGTCATCCGCCCCGAGGCTGAGCCCGGCTACGCGTTGTGTCACCGCGGTGGCGGCGGTGAGCATGAGAATCCGGGTGTCGAGGCCGGAGTCGACGAGGGTCGTGCAGACCTCGTCGCCGGACACGATGGGCAGGTCGCGGTCGAGCACAACGACGTCATAGTCGTTGACCGCTAACCGCTCCAGCGCGGCGTCGCCGTCGTAGGCCACGTCTACGGCCATCGCGTGTCGGCGTAGGCCCTCAGCGATGGTGTCCGCGAGCAGCCGTTCGTCCTCCACCACGAGTACACGCATGTTCGTCCTCCACCACGAGTACACACATGTTCGTCCTCCACCACGAGTACACACATGACTTCATTATTATATCATGTCACGGCGTTAGGGCGTTGTTAGGCCATTCCCTAACATTGCGCTAACGCCCGAAGGTGTAACATAGCTCTGACGCCATGCAAGGAGGGCCGAAAATGACGACCGGGATGCACAGAGGAGAACACGCATATGGCTGACCGCGGATTGACCATCCGCATACCAATCTGGGTGAGGGTGTCTGGGATCATCGCCCTCGTCCTGGTCGGGGTGGTTGTCAGCTCGATGTTGCTGGGCGGCAGCGTCTCTGGTGGTCAGGACGGTGGCAGCGTCTCTGGTGGCCGCGACCATGGTAGCCAGACAGAGCAGACGGATCACAACGGGGGCCAAACCGGACCGGCAGCGCCGTCCGGGTTGGAGCCGGCGGAGAACCCTGCGCCGTCCGGTCACCAGAGACCACCCCAAGAACGGGGATCATCGGATGGCCCTGACGACCCCACACCGACACCGTCCCACGGCTCTGGTGACCACACACGGTCCGATGGCAGTCGGGGCCACTAACCATCAGAGGAGCAACAGCTATGACCGTGACACCCGACCTCCGCACCTTCGTGCTCATCGTGCATATCACCTCCACGGTCGGCTGGGTCGGCGAGGTCAACCGAGCGGGATTTCAGTCGAGCAAGGGAGGCAGCGCATGAGTACGCAAGCAGCCATCCGATCTTTGAATCAGAGGCGTGGCGCCAGCGGCGACTGGCGTCGTCGCCTTCTCCTCCACCATGCGCCGCTCGCCGTTGTCAGCGCTGTAGTCCTTTTCCTGTTCATGAGCCTCTCGCCCTTCGACCCTCAAGCATACCCCCAGGAGGGCATGGGCCCTGGTGTGTTCCCCCGGGTGGCACTGGTAGGCGAGGGCGTACAACAGCGCTTCTTCATGTCGCCCCAGGACCTCTACCAGGACGCGAAGCGGAGTCTGGAGAGCGAGGGGCGCCAACGGCGCTTCTTCATGACACGGGTTACCGACGCCACCGGCTACGTCGCCACCGGGCTCCTCGCGCTCACGCTCCTCATCGGGCCGGCCAACCTCCTGCTCCGTAGGCGGACTCCCGTCTCAAGCTATTTTCGGCGTGACGTGGGGACGTGGACGGCCATCTTCAGCGTGGTCCACGTGATCTTTGGCTGGCAGCTGCATGGCGGCGGACGGATCTCCGCCATGCTCAACTACTTCTTTGCGCCCGATGGCAGCCCGATGCTCGATAATTTTGGCCTGGCGAACTGGTCCGGGCTGGCCGCGCTGGTGATCGTAGTGATGTTGCTCGCGCTTTCCACCGACGGCGCCCTGCGGGAACTCAAGGCCAGGACATGGAAGAACCTCCAGCGCCTGAACTACACTTTGTTCGCGCTGGTCATCTTACATGTGTTCTTCTACGGGGCACTGCTGCGAATGACATCCCCCTTTACGCTCCTCGGTG
>DOUV01000367.1:6835-12510 GCA_003520455.1 Chloroflexota bacterium
CGCTCCTCGGTGATGGGATAAGAGGAAGACCTCAAGATCAAGGAGTTCGGCCATACAAGAGACCACCATGGATCCAATCACCGTATCGAGAGACCTCGAAGAGAGCACGGCCCGAGCGCCCCGTCTGGAGGTTGACGAGGGACATCGGCCGTGCGGGGTGACGGCTCAACAGGCTCCGCGTCCCTCGGCCGACGCCGCGCCATCCTCGTCGCATGTTGTGGAGAGGATGGACCGGGCTGTTGCTCGGATACTCTGCGTACAGCTGCGGCCACCTGCGCCGCGGTAGTCTGCCGCCACGACCAGTAGCCAGCCATTCGAAACGCCGCTGCTCGTCTCGGCGGTGCGCTGTACCCTACGCCACATCGTGCTGCCCTTCGTGCTCCCGCTCCTGGGGGGTCGCCATGGGCGCTACGCTTGGCATCGTCACGGGCACTGCGCTCGGCTTCCTCTTGACCATGGCCGCGATCGCGGCCATGGTCATCGTCGCCACGCTCCGCCGGCTGTGGCGGCTCCAACACCCCCGCCGCTGGCAGTACCTGGCGCTGGCGGTGCTGGTCGGCTTCTTCTTCGTGAACGACACGCGCGTGCTGTACGTCTAGCATCCTCTTTTCACCTCCTCCCGTCTCCCAAAAATAGCCCTTTTCCTCTTTCCTCTGGCTGCCGCGGGTCATGTCCTGCGGACTGCTGCTCCCTATACTAAGTGAGGGGGGCAACGCAGGGAGGCTCTACGGAAGGGAGGCTTTTGGTCGTCGTGCATGAGCCGCTTAGCACCTGCCAGGGCTTCACCTATTTCAAATCAAGCAAAGGAGAACACGCACATGGCTGACCGCGAATCGACCTATAGCACACCACGTTGGGTGAAGGTGCTTGGGATCATCGTCCTTGTTGTGGCCCTGCTGGTTGTCGTCGTGCTCGTCACCGGCGTCGGTGGTCCCCACGGCCCTGGTCGCCACATACCGTCCGGTGAGACACCGCCCTCCAGCGTCATAGCAGGCCACCTACCGTCCCGCACTGGCCTTGGCGGCTACACACTTCCCATAGAACACCGCGTGTAACAGCTATGACCATGACACCGGGCCTCCGCAAGTTCGCGCTCACCGTGCACATCACGTTCTCGGTCGGCTGGATTGGTGCGGTCGTTGCGTACCTGGCCCTCGGCGTCGCCGCTATGACCAGCCAGGATGCGCAGACGGTGCGTGCCGCCTGGATCGCGATGGAGTTGACCGGCTGGTATGTGATCGTCCCGTTGGCCCTCGCCGCGCTCCTGACCGGGCTTGTCATGTCACTGGGCACCCCATGGGGCTTGTTCCGCCACTATTGGGTCCTGATCACACTCGTGCTAACCATCCTTGCCACTGTCGTCTTGCTGTTGCACATGCCGACCGTGAGCTTCCTGGCAGATACGGCGCAAGAGGCGGACGGTGCCGACCTCTTCAGGCTTGGGGGCGACCTCCTCCACCCCGGCGTCGGCCTGCTGGTGTTGCTCGTAATCACGGGGCTGAACATGTACAAGCCGCGGGGCCTGACCCCGTACGGGTGGCGTAAGCAGCAGGAGGAGCGTCGTAAGCGGCACGAGCAGGGTGCGCTGTCGCCATCATCCGCCGATGCAGCGACTTAGGCATCGGCAATCAGTCTCCCACCCCAGGCCGGTACCGCGCATAAAGAAGGCATTCTCTTCCAGGGTTCCAGTTCGCCACTGCCATCAGCGACTCCCTGAAAGGGTGCTGAGTTAGATCGTTACTGCACAACCGGCGCTCGCCTGCTTGCTGCGATTCTCCGCATCGAAGAGTTGGCCCACTCCAGCTACGCCTCTCCAACCACCAGTCAAGGAGTCGCCCGGGGCGCACGACCGGGGACTTCCGAAGTCTTGGAAGACTTCGGAAGTCTGACTCCTTGACCGGCGCTTTCGCCACGAGTCGCCAGGCGTGATGTGTGATCCGTCACGGAATCGCCCAAGGATCACGCTGCGTCTCGAGCAACTTCTCCAAGGAGCGGTAGAGGACCTTCGATGTATACCGGCGGGATCAAAAAGGGGACCATCGCAGCAAAGGAGCGACCGGGGATGGTGAAGACGTTTGACTGTTTGCTGACCGGGCGCACGAAGAGAAGCGAAGCGGCCCGTCCCGGTCGACGGCGATTCTTCGTCACGCCGGAGATGGCACTCACGGAGAAGGATTGAAGGGCTCAAATGAGAGGAGGACGCGCATAGAAAGAGCGGCGCACTTCCCGAAGTGCGTCACTCTTTCGCGCTGACCGGCTGCCCACTGTCGCTCGATAAGCACGAACCGAAAATCCCGGGGGGCTGGCGTAGAGGTTGACAATTCAGTGTATACAGGTATTGTTGTTCCCTGTTTCCTCGTTGTTTGCTTCGATGTGCCTTGTCGCCCATCCACTGCCACTTCCCCTTCCACGCCTGTTGGGACTCCCTGTTTCTACCCTGTCCGTTGCGACGTGGAAGGCCTTCGCCAGGCGGTAACGGTTGTATCCGGCATCACGGACCCCTCGTACGACAACAGTAGCAATGATGCTTGATAGCGGCTACTCGATCGCATAGCCGGCGAGTTGCCATTCCAGGAGCCCCTCTTCGAGCCGAGCTACAGTCCAGCCGCGCCGGACCAGAAGCTCGAGCGCGTCGTCGGCATAGACACAAAAGGGGCCGCGGCAGTAGGTCACGATGGTTTTATCCTGGGGGAGCTCATCGAGCCGCTCTTCGAGCTCGTCGATCGGGATCGAAATCGCCTGAGGAAGATGAGCGGCTTGATACTCTGCCTGAGGACGCACATCGACCAGGATGGCCTCGCCGACTTGCAGCTGCGCGTGCAGCTCCTCGGGCGAGATGGTGTCAAAGGCGTACCGACGGGCGCGGTAAGCGTTTAGGACCCGTTCCACGTCTGCTAGCTGGCGCCCGGCGACAGCCCGTAGATCCAGCCAGAGATGGGCGATGGAAGGATCAGCCAGCCGGTAGCGAATATAGATGCCCTCGCGCTCGTCCATCACAAGCCGCGCCTGTTTAAGCTTCTGCAGATGTTGGGAGGTATTGGCGATGCTCATGTGTGCCTCGCGGGCCAACTCCTCCACCGTGCGCGGTGCCTGGACTAAGAGATCCAGCAGTTCCAACCGGTGGGGGTTCGCCATAGCGCCGGCGACCTGGGCAAAAAGGGTGTAAAGCTGCTCTTTGTGAACTCGCTTCCGGTCTTTGTCTTGGGCCATGGGGCTCGATCCGTGAGTGGTAGGCAATCTCACTCTATTATTCAATACGTTTGTTGAATAATAGAGTAAAGGGGGACTGATGTCAACTCTGTGCTGGTCATCCCAGGGTCGTCTCATCATACCTATGATTGCTGATCGATAGACCGACGCGGTGGTGGAGGTGATGTTGGTTGACGCACAGGACGGCTGCCTTACCCGGTGATGTCAGAGGAATCATGATCGGAAATAAGAAGAGGGCGCAGCGGTATTCCGGCGCCCTTTCATTGGGCTTTTTCATGGCCATCTCGGCGACACCAGACTGGTCCGCCGTGAGGCTCGGATCGGCTGCTCGGACTCGAGTGTCTATCCGGTCACAAAGCGGCGCATTGGCCCGGCGATTTTTCGTCCAGCAGACGCCCCGCACAGCCTTTTTGGCCGGCATCGTAGAAGACATCGGCGTCAAACCGTGATGTCATCCTTTCCCGCCTGTTCTCACGGCCTGGAGATCTCGCAGTTGAGGGTCTGGAGAGCGGCCAGCCACTCCGCCTCATCCCGGGGCTTGCGAGCGCGGAAATTGATGCCCAGCGTCCCGAAGGTGGCGGCGCTGCTTTCTTGGGGAGCGCCGCCAAAGATGTCGGCCCGCCAGGTGATCTCGAAGCCGACAAAGCCGGCCATGATGACGGCCATAGTGAGCTCTGCTTCCAGCAGAGCGCCCGCAATTCAGCCCGTCCAGAGATCTATCGTGCGTTTGGCGCTCTCGGGGACGGCCTTCTGCACCAAAATATCACCGATCTGCAGCCGACCACCCGGCTTGAGCACGCCGGCTATCTCCTTCAAACCGGTAGCCTTGTCTGACATCAGGTTGAGCACACCATTGGAGATCACGACATCGGCCCAGGCAGTCGGCACCGGGAGCGCCTCGCCGTAGCCTTCGCGAAACTCGACGTTGGTGAGTCCAGCTTCGGCGGCACTGCGCCGGGCCCTCGCCAGCATCGCCGGCGTCATATCCACCCCAATCACCCGTCCCTTCGGGCCGACCATCCGCGCGGCAATCAGGCTGTCCATACCGGCGCCTGAACCGACATCGATCACGTGCTGACCCGGTTCGAGCTCACCCAGGCTGAAAGGGTTGCCCGTGCCGGCAAAGGACTCGATGGCCGCCTCTGGAATACCTTCCAGCCACTCGTCGCGATAGCCGAGCATGCGGGCAAGCGGCCGGCCGGTGTGGAAATGGAAGCCTTGACCGGGATTTAGCGCCACGGCGGCGTATTCCTCCTGGATTGCCAGGCGCAGCTTCTCGATATCAACGGCCGGCCCGTCAAGGGCTTGCGCGGTCATGTCAGGTTCCTTTCTCGCTGAGAATGTGGCTGAGTCCTGGCAGACAGGTCGCCAGCCAGGACCCAGCCAGAGGATTCGTGCTGTTTGATCAGCCTTCGAGCGTGACCGTCACCGGCACAGGGTCGCGGATGATATCCAGGACGGGTGAGGTCTTCTGGACGTAGTCGCACAAAGCCTCCAACCGCTCCCGTGGTGCATCCGCTTTGACGCGGTAGACGACCCGAATGTTCTCATAGCCCGGTCGAATCTGGTCTGACAGACCCAGGAAGCCGTGGAGGTCGAGGTCGCCTTCCAGGCTGAAGGTGAGGCTCTCGACCCTGATACCCTGGGCGGCGGCGTTGTAAATGAAGCCGACCGCCAGACACGACGCCAGCGCGTGGAGGACGGTCTCAACTGCATTCGGCCCGGCATTGGTGCCGAGCAGCACCGGTGGCTCGTCGCCTTCCAGGACGAAGGGCCCGGTACGCGACGTGTCCTCCGTACCCGCGCCGTAGAAACTCTGGATCACGCTGCGCGAGTGCCCACCCTCAATCCACTCCGTCTCGGTACGGAACTTGAAGCGCGCCAGGTCGGGGTTATCCTTGATGGCGTTGATGGTCCCGACCAGCTGATCGACATTGACCCCATTCACCGGGGTCTGAACTTGGGTTGTCATAGCTGCCTCCTCTCATTCGACTGTGGGTGTTTGTGTGACCTGAAAGGTAGCAGTTCAACCTCCCAAAAATCTTACGCCCGCCTTACGCTGCAAGATGAATTTCTTACCCCGGCGTTCCAAGGTGATCGGGCCTGGGGCGGAAAGACAGGCATGGAGAACGCCAGGGCAACGATCGGGGGCGCCCACCTGGCAGCATGGACCGCTGCTGAGAGATGCCGCCGGGGCACGGCGAAGGCCAGGAGTACGGAATGGTGACACTCCGCACGGGCTACAAGCCCGGCGGCTTCTCAGGCAACGCATGAGCCATCGCTCTACGTTGGCGCCTGAAGGCTCCGTCCGAGCCCAAGAGGTGCACCGTGAAAGCTCTACAGGTTTCCCCCTACGGGGGGCGCCCAAGCGTCTGGCACTCGCCTCGCCCTGAGGGGCGGTCCCCGGCGAGTACCTCGCTTTGGGGCGTACCCCGCGGGGTAGGGGACGCCCCTCACCCCCTGCG
>DOUV01000589.1 GCA_003520455.1 Chloroflexota bacterium
GTTTTTCTTTTCGCTCACAGCGGCGAAGTTCACCTCCCGTGGTGACACAGGACGATCCCCTCTCTGTTCCGGACAATTCCTGACTCTGCCCAAAGAGGAGATGGTAGGGTGAAGGACAGACGGCATCACGAGTGTCAAGACTCCCAACAGGCGCCGGCGGACCCGGACGGCCCTGCCCCGGCACCGCCCCCCTCGGCGGTTTCCCGGCGGTCGTTCCTGCGTTTGCCGGGGCTCGCTGCGGCCGGCGCCGCCCTGAATGCCTGTGGGGCATCCTTGCCTCAGCCGGGTCCCTCGGCGGGGGATGCCCCGGTGGTCCGGCCCTCCCGGCCTGGGGAGAAGGTCCAGTTGGTCTACCAGGATTGGCGTACCGAGTGGTTCCCCCCGATGGTCCAGCACCTGCTGGAAGAGTTCCACGCCACTCACCCCAGTATCCGCGTGTTCTACATTCCGGACCCAGAAAACCTCTCTGAGAAGATGCTGGCCGACATGCAAGCCGGGACCGCGGCCGATGTCTTTCAAGGCTGCTGCGACTTCTTCCCCGCCTGGGCCCAGAACGGCTATGCACTCGATCTGCGCCCCTACGTCGAGGCCGACCTGGACCAGGCCACGCGAGATGACTGGGACCCGGCTCAGTACCAGTCCTTCTTCCTTCCGGACGGGCACCAGTACGGCGTGCCGAAATATCACGGCGCGCTGGCACTCTACTACAACAAAGACCTCTTCGATGAATACGGTGTCGATTACCCCGATGGTACCTGGGACCACGACGACTACCTGACCGCTATGAAGCGCCTCACCCACGACCGAGACGGCGATCGCAAGACCGACCTGTGGGGCAGCATGATCGACGTCTTCTGGGATCGGATTCAGGTGCACGTTAATGGCTGGGGCGGTCATCTCGTGGACCCCAACGATTCCACCCACTGCCAGATGGATCAGCCGCCAGCACTGGCAGCCATGGAGTGGCTCCGCGCTCGTATGTGGGACGACAAGGTGATGGCGACCTTCCTCGACGTGCAAAACATGTCGACGCGCCAGGCCTTCATCGCCGAGCGGATCGCTATGGTGGAAGATGGCTCCTGGGCGCTCAAGGATATCCTGACTGGAGCGAACTTCAGGATCGGTGTCGCTCCGTTCCCAGTGGGACCGGTTCGGCGGGTGACGCTGGCGACGACCGACGGCTTCGGCATCTATGCCGGGACCAAACATCCCGATGCCGCCTGGGAACTCGTCAAGTTCCTCATCAGCAAAGAGTACGGCCGCGCCATGGCGCGGGCCCATTTTCTCCAGCCCGCGCGCGCGTCACTCGTGGAGGACTGGGTGGAGTTCATCCGCGAGGAGTTCCCCGAGAAGGCCAGGGACATGAATATCGTCGCCTTTGCGGAGGGACACACCAAGGGCTACTCGGTCACGGCTGAGATCTTCGCTAACATGGCGGAGGCGACGCGTTTGACCGGCGCGGCCTGGGAGCAGATCTTCACTCTCGGCCAGACCCCTGTCGAGCAGGTGAAGACGGTCTGCCGCCAGGTCGAAGCCGTGCAGCCGGGACAGAGGTAGGAGGGCCGCGGTGCTACTGGGAATCCGGTGGGGAAGCCTACGTACCAAGATCATCGCCTGGTCCTTCGTCCCCACGGCGATCATCCTGGTCGCCGTCGCCTCCGTCATGCTCTACGCCTACCAGCGGGTCACCGAGGATCTTGTTCTCGAGCGGGACCAGGAGCTCACCCGGCTCTCAGCGGGCCAGTTGATGACGGAGCTGACCGAGTACGCCGGCATTCTCGCCGATGTGGCGCGCATGGTCGAGAGCAAAGATCCAGCCGCCCAACAGACCGCCCTCCAGCGGGCGCGCAATCGCTTAGTCGTGTTCGACGCTGGGGTGGTCATCCTCAACACCTATGGGAGAGTGGCGGCCGCTGACCCCGAGCGGCCGGAGATCCTTGGGCAAGACTGGTCCAACCGCAGTTATTTTCGCGAGATTGTTCGCACCCAGGGCCCGGCCTTTTCGGACGTTGTGGCCGACGGACTGCAAGGAGCGGAGGTCATCGTCGTCGCGGTTCCCGTCAAAGGCAGCCAGGGAGAGTTCTTGGGCACGCTGGCGGGCCTGTTCCGCCTGGGCACCACTGCCGTCAGCCCCTTTTACGGCAGTATCGTCAAACTTCGGATCGGCGAGAGCGGCACCAATTACCTGGTCGATAGGAATGGCCGGGTGATCTACCACTCTAACACCGACCGCATGGGTGACGACTTCTCCGGTCAGGCGGTGGTGCAGCAGGTGTTGAGCGGGAAGGTGGGTGCCATTCGCACGCGCGATCGGGATGGCCAGGATATCGTCGCCGCCTTTGCCCCGGTGCCGGGCACGCCGTGGGGGCTCGTCACCGAGGAAACGTGGGCGGCCTTGATCCATCCCAGCCAGGGCTACCTGCAATTCTTGTCTCTCCTGCTGGCCTTGGGGGTCGTGGTCCCGGCCCTTGTGGTCACGGTGGGGGTCAGGCGGATCACGCGGCCCATCGCGGACCTCATCGGCGCCGCTCAAGCGGTGGCAGCGGGCAACTTTGGCCAGACAATCTCGGCCCCATCGGGGGACGAACTGGAAGAACTGGCGAAACAGTTCAATCTGATGTCAGCTCAACTTCAGGAATCCTACGCCCACCTCGAGCGGAAAGTGACCGGCCGGACCAGAGAGCTGGCGACTCTCAACGCCATCGCCGCCGTGGTGAGCCGCTCCCTCGACCTGGCAGAGATCTTGCAGAATGCCCTGGACAAAACCCTGGAAGTCACGAGCATGGAAGCCGGCGCAGCGTTTCGCCTGGAGGAAATCGGGGACCCCGGTCAGGCGAGGAGTCCAACCTTGATCCTTATGGCCCACCGCGGACTGCCCGGGGAGTTCACCCGCCAGGCAGCCCGGCTGTCATTGGAGGCCAGTCTCGCCAGCCAGGCGGCCCGTGAGGGCCAGCTCGTCGTCAGGCAGGTTGCCACCTATCCGGTCAGCGACCTGCGCCAATTGATGGAACGGGAAGGCCTTCGGTTGGTGGTAAGTGTCCCGCTCATGGCCAAAGGGAGGATGCTGGGCGCTCTCAACCTGGGAACGCGGAGCCTGCGCTCGCTGGCTCCGGAAGAGCTCGCGCTGCTGGCCAGCATCGCCCAGCAGATTGGCGTGGCGGTCGAGAACGCGCGGCTGTACGATGCCGAGCAAGCGCGCCGCCGCCAAGCCGCGACCCTCTTACAGGTCGCCTCGGTGGTCGGCTCGACCCTGGAGTTGGACGAGGTTCTGGATCGGATTCTCGACCAGTTGCGCCGGGTCGTCGACTACGACAGCGCTTCAATCCAGTTGCTCCAACAGGGCAAGTTGCAGGTCATCGCCGGCCGCGGCTATGCGGATGTGAAGCAGGCGCTCGGGATGACCATCCCGCTGAGCGAGGAGTTCCCCAATCAGCGCGTCGTAGAAGAAGGGCGACCGGTCAACCTGGCCGACGCTCCGGTGCTCTACCCCGCCTTCCGTGGCCTGCCCTACGCTCAGATGCGAAGTTGGCTGGGAGTGCCCCTGAGCGTCCAGGAGCGGATCATTGGGATGATCACGCTGGATCGCCGGGAGCCAGGAGGATACGGCGAGGAGGAAGTTCAGCTCGCCACGGCGTTCGCCGACCAGGCTGCCCTGGCACTGGAGAATGCCCGCCTGTACCAGCAGGCCGAGCAATTGGCGGTGGTGGAAGAGCGGGGCCGGCTGGCGCGAGAGCTGCACGATTCGGTCACCCAGTCGTTGTACAGTCTGACCCTCTTTGCGGCCGCGGGCCGCCGGGTGGCCGCGGCCGGCGATCTGGTACGGGCGCAGGAGTACCTGGCCCAGGTTGGCGAGACCGGGCGCCAGGCGCTTAAGGAGATGAGACTGCTGGTCTATCAGCTGCGCCCCGTGGTCCTTGAGCAAGAAGGACTGGTCGGCGCGTTGCAGCACCGGCTGGATGCCGTCGAGAAGCGAGCCGGCCTGGAGACCAGCCTGGTCGTTGCGGGAATCATTGAGCTACCCGTCATTGTCGAAGAAGGGCTCTACCGCATCGCCCAGGAGGCCCTGAACAACGCCCTGAAGCATGCTGAGGCAACGGCGGTGACGGTGCACCTGCGTGCCTGCCCCGAGGGGGTCGAGATGGAGGTCGTCGACAATGGCACCGGCTTCGATCCCGCCACCGCCGTGAACACCGGGGGCCTGGGGCTGGTGAGCATGCGCGAACGAGCCGAGCGGATGGGAGGCTCGCTGACCCTCATATCGGCGCCGGGAAAGGGCACCACGGTGAGGGCCAGCCTTATGGTCGGAGTGCCCCCGCAACCCCGGTATTCGCCCGCCGCGTTAAATCCTTCCTGAAAACGATTGCACCATCTGTCGTAGTCCATCGACCGAGCGATGGAGGCGAGGCCGCTCGAAGAGCGGTCTTTTTGCTTGAATAGGGATTCACCTTCTCTCCGATGCGCTCCCGACTGGAAAATGACAAAATAAGAGCAGGTATTGAGAGCAACCAGGGATTGTGACGAGAGATGAGCAACAAGCCGACATCCATCGTGATTATAGCGAGGCCGAGCCTCTTGCGGGACGGGTTGCAGGCCGTGCTAACAGCAATCCCTCAGACCGAGATCGTGGGACAGGTTGCCGATGGCGCATCGGCGCTCACTGTAGTGAGCGAACAGCACCCGGCGCTGGTGGTGTTTGAAAGCGACCGACCGGGTAAAGAGGTCTGGACGGTCCTACAGCACATCAAGGCCGAGTCGCCAGAGACCTGCTGTATTGTCCTGACTGACGACGCCGGCCAGCAAGGCGCTGCCACCGCGGCCGGCGCCGACCTGGCGCTCCTCAAGGGCTTTCCGGCAGAGAAACTCTTTGCGACCATCGAGCATCTGCTCCAGAAGAACGAGCCCTGAGAGCAGGGCGCCTTCCCGAGCGGACCATCAGTGAACACGAGCGGCGACCGGATGACCGGTCGCCGCTCGCGGTTTCACACCTTCCTTGAGTCGTTTCCTCCAGAAGCTCGGCCGGACATGCCCCGGTGCGCGGAACCCGACACCACCACGTCCATGGCAGTCATCGCGTTTCACGCCGCAACCGCTCAACGCCAGGCTCAGTAAACACCCGCCTCCTGTGTCCACATCTCGAGCGCCACCGCGGGCGTCACCTCCTGATGCACGACTTGCTTCAGGATCGTGACGATCCGCTGCGGATCATCGGACTGCCAGATATTGCGGCCAAAGGTAATCCCAGCCGCCCCGGCCTGGACGACGTCGTAGGCCATCTGGAAAACATCGGCGTCCGTCTCCAATCGGGGTCCCCCGGCAGCCACCACCGGCACGGGCGCCACCAACTCAACGACCCGCGCGAAGGTTTCCGCCGAACCGGTGTAGAAGGTTTTGACGATATCGACCCCAAGCTCCATCGCCAGACGAACAGCGTATCCCACCCGGTCCACCGAGTAGTGCTCGGCGGGTGGAACGAGTTCCCCGTTGGGATAGGCGTGGACGATCACCGGCAACCCCACTCGCTCGGCCTCGCAGACCAACGCCGCGAGGTTCGAGAGCAGGGCAGGCTGCTGAGCGCTTCCAACGGTCAGGGCCATGGCGATGGCATCCGCTCCCAGGCGCAGGGCATCCTCCACCGGACTGACCCAGACGTCGTGCTCAGGGTGAAAGGGTGAGAGCGTGGAACATTTCAATATCAACGCGATGTGCCCAGCGTAGGGATGGAAGCAGCACTCAGCGACCCCCTTCGACATCACCATGGCATCCGGACTCCCACCAGCGACCTGATCGACCAGCGAGCGGATATCTTCCAAGCCTTTCAGCACGCCGTAGCTCGGCGCGTGATCGACTGCGGCTGTGAAAATTCGCCCCGTGAGAGGGTTCTGCAATCGTGCGATCCGAATCGCTTTTCCAAGTCTCGTCATACCAAATCTCCTTGACGTTCCTGCAGATAGCCCCGCCTCCGCAAAGCCTCGCAGAAGCGCTGGTACGCATCCTGGTAACGTGCTTCCATTGGTTGACGCGGCGCGACGACGCGATCAATGCGCGTTATGTGGACACTGGCGTCCGCAATCGTGTCGAGCAGCGTGCAGAAGGCAGCAACGATCGCCGAGCCGATGGCCGCGTTCACATTCGCGGGCCGGGCCAATTCGCGCCCAAGGCGTCGGCGCGGATCTGCATCCACTCGACGCTGCGCGGGCCGTCGCCGCTAGCATAAAGCCAACCACCTCCGCGTCGAGGCCGCCGATCACGTCGTACGCCGCCCGCTCGACGAACGCAACCCCCTCCAGGTGAGCAGCATCCGCCGCCTCGGCGCCAGATCCTTCGCCACCTTCCACGAAGCCGACCGGGTTCAGTCGATTAAACGGAAAGCAGGGGCGAGCGCGTGCGTGATCCCTCCCCAACCTGAGCAGACGAGTCGTTAGCGGGGGTATCGGTGAAGAAGAATCGCTCGGAGATCTGGGTCCAGGCCAGAACAACTCCTCCTTCCCTGAGAGAAAGGTGCCGGGGGGTAGCACCCCCCGGCAGATCAGGATTGACCGTCCCCGTTCGTGGTCTCAAGGGCGCGCAAGATGCGAGCAGGGGTGGCTGGGTAGTCTGTCACCCAGACGCCAATGGCGTCATGGATGGCGTTTAGGATGGCCGCGGGCGAAGCGCCAAGCTCTCCAGAAAACCCCTTGGCCCCAACCGGCAGGGTGGGATGGCGGACTTCGACGATGGCGGCGTCGTTCTCCAGCGGCATGTCGGCAGCACTGGCGATGAAGTAATCGCCGAGGGTTTCGGAGTGGAAGTCGCGCGACGGGAAGTAGGGCTCACTGTCCTCGGTCAGCGCAAAGCCGATGCCCATCGCCATGGAGCCGTGGATCTGGGAGATCACCTGCTGAGGGTTGATCGCGACGCCGACCTCGTTGGCGTGGACGATCTTGAGCAAGTCCACTTCACCTGTCTCGGTGTCCACCTCCACCTCCGCGACGGCAGTCGTCCAACTCATCGCCCCGCCAGCGGTCATCTTGCCGTCTTCGGGGTCATGGCCCGTGCCCGGACTCATCTGATACGCCCCGGCACCGACGAGGAAGTGGCCGCCCCAGTTCACTGCCGCGCCCAACTCTGCCATCGCCACGCCCTGGGAGGGGTTGTCGCGGACGAAGATGCGGTTGTCGGCAACCTCCAGTTGCTCCGGGTCCACCTCCAGTTGGTTGACGACGAAGGCCTTCATCCTCTCCTTCAGGTCGAGCACCGCCATCAACACGGCATTGGTGTCGATGGCCGTTACCCGGCTGGCGAACGTGCCGGTACTGAGCGGGGCGAAGTCGGCGGCGCGGTTGCTGATAGCAACTGCTTCCAGCGGGACCCCCAACGTATCGGCCGCAATCTGCCGCAGGATCGTGTTGGAGCCCTGGCCGATGTCCACAGTGCCAACCACCAGCGAAAACGTCCCGTCGGGGTTGAGTTTGATGGTAGCCTGACCGGGATCGCCCCCACCCTTCATACCGGTGGGCAGCGTGTAGACTGCGATACCTACGCCTCTCTTTTTCATGGCTCTTACCTCCGCCGAGAGCTCATCGCTCTGAGATGAGCCGGCAATTCGACGCCTGCCAGTTCGGCCGCCTTCTTCATCGACTCGATTACACCGGCACCGGCAACAGCGAATTGGGTCGGTCCCAGGTCACCTTCTCGCCATGCATTGATGAAGCGGACCTCCCATGGGTCCACACCCAAGACCTCCGCGATTCGGTTCATCTGAAGCTCCACCGCGGACTGCCCGTTGGTGACGGCGAAGCCGCGCTGAGAGCTGTGAATGGGCCGGTTGGTAAAGACGCACCAGCCTTCAACAAAAACGTTCGGGACGGCATAGGGCCCGAGGCCGTAAGTCGCGCACTTTTCGACGGCATACGGCGCGAACGCCGTGTAGGCACCACCGGTATGCCACATGCGGAAGTGGCGCGCCACGATCCGCCCATCCTTCTTCACGCCGTCCTTGATCTCGAACACGAAGGCGCCACGCTTGGACCCGTAGCTCATGTGTTCGCGCCGGGTCATACGGTACTTGACCGGCTTGCGGAATTTGAGCGCCGCCAGGCCGGTGACGTGATCGCAGTGGACATCGTTCTTGCTGCCAAACCCACCGCCAACTCGGCCGCCCTCGTAGACGATCTGGCTCATGGGTAGGTTGAAGACCGGGCACAACTGTCCCAGGTGGAAATAATGCGCCTGGCTCTCAGTGTGGAAGGCCAACCGGCCGGCGTCGTCGATGTACGCCACTGACACGTGAGGCTCGATCGGCGCATGGTCGTTGTTCGCGTTGGTGTACCGGCCTTCGACGACGTAGTCCGCGTCGGCCAGGCCCTTCTCGATGTTGCCCAGGCGAACTTCAAAGACAGTCTTGCCGTTTCCGAACACCCACATATTGCTATCTGAGCCGGGGCGCACGAGCGGCGCGTCGGGCTTCATGGCCTCGAACATGTCGAAGACCGGCGTCTGCTCCTCGATGTCGAGCTTGATTTTTTCGACCGCCTCCTGTGCTGTGTCCTCATCCACCGCAACCACTGCAGCGATGCGCTCACCCTTGTAGCGAACGTGATCCGGCGTGAAGACCGGCTGATCCGGTACCAGCCCATAGGCGTTGTTGCCCGGCACATCCCCGGCGGTCAACGTCCCGACCACGCCGGGTGTATTCTCCGCAGGGGTGAGATCCAGGTGGCGGATGACGCCTTTGTGGACCGGGCTATACAGCACCTTGGCATACAGCATCCCGGGGAGTTGGTAGTCGTCGGTGTACATGGCCATGCCGGTCACCTGGCCAAGCCCCTCATAGCGGGGAACGGATTGTCCGATGTACTTTGACATCAGCCTGGCTCCTTTCCATTGCCATTGGCTGCGACGGCTTGGACGGCCGCGATGACCTCGAGGTAGGCACCACAGCGGCAGAGGTTGCCCGAGATGGCTTCCACGATTTGTTCGCGGTTGGGGCCCGGGTTCTGGTCGAGCAAGGCCTTGGCGCTGATCAGCATTCCGGAAGTGCAGAAGCCGCACTGCGTCGCGGCATGATCAAGAAAAGCCTGCTGCAACGGATGCAAACTCCCGCTCGTGCTCAGCCCTTCGACCGTCACAATCTCCTTCCCGGCGATAGTCAGGGCAATTGTGAGGCAGGCACGGGCCGGTTCGCCGTTGATGAGCACGGTACAGGCCCCGCACTCGCCGCTGTCACAGCCGCGCTTGGGGCCTATGAGGTGTAACTGTTCGCGCAACAAGTCCACCAATGTGTCGGTCGGTTTGACCAGGCCATCGGCGTGGAACCCATTGAGGGTAAATGATACTGGGTATTTCATGGTGACTTGGCCTCCTATTCTAAATCTCCACGCCAGCAGCCTGGGCCAGAGCCCGAGCCACCAGGGGTGCCGATGCCTTCCGGCGATACCAGGCGGACGCACGCTGGTCATCGATCGGATGGGTCTCGGCTACCGCGGCGGCGGCGCACTCGACGATTGACGTCTTGTCGAGCCTCTTGCCCCGGATCAGGGCCTCGGCCGCAAGACACCGCACGGGAGTCGGCGCCACCGAGCCCAGGGCGATGCGGGCATCCCTACACTTCTCACCGTCCAGCTCCAGCCAGACGGCGACATTCACCACTGCGAACGTCAGGGCCTTACGCCGGCCCAGTTTAAGAAAAACGGTGTTCCCTCTGGGCACCGGCATCGCTACTTCGACGACGAGTTCATCCGGCCTGAGCACCGTCTCGCCGGGGCCGGTGAAGAAGTCTTTCAGAGCCACCACCCGTTCCCCCGAAGGACCACGCAGGCGTAGCTCTGCATCCATGACCAACAGTGGCGTCACCAGATCCGCCGCCGGGGACGCATTGGCAATATTGCCGCCGATGGTGGCACTCGTGCGTGTAGCAACACTTCCGGAGAGTCGCGCTGCCCTGGCGAGCGCGGCGGCTTTCTCCTTCACAAGGTCGCTGGTCGCCAGTTTAGCCGTCGAAGTTGTGGCCCCGATCACCAGTGTCCCGTCCTCGTCCTTGATGTAGTCCAGGCTCAGCCCGCCGATATACATCAAGATGTCCGGGCTGAGTTCGTAGTAGTTGATCTTGGGAACGAGATCGGTGCCCCCCGCGAGGATGGTGACCCTGCCGCCATGTTCGGCTAGCAGCTTGACCGCTTCGCCAACATCAGCGGGCGCAAAATATTGGATGTCCTTCATTCATGACCTCCCTTTCGTCTTGGAAACAGAGCCTCTTCGACCTGCCCGTCGGTCACAATGTTCCGTCGATCCTCCCCCATCACCCCCTTTCTTCGATCTTTCCCTTCGGTGGTCAGGCTATTTGGTCGAGTCCGTTTGAGGAAATCGTTCGCCCGACCCGAGGCGTTGACACGAACGGCAATATTCGCAAATAAAAGTTGCCATCATTCCCTTCATTCGCAACCAACGGGGTCTTGATCTGCCAAATCAGCCGCCATCTGAACGCCGCCCTTGAAGAATAGGAGTCACCATCACTGGCCGCCTCACCGCAACAACGAGAGGCCACTGGTCGTCGGGTCCCCAGCGTTAACCACCCGCAAGTGCAGAGATAAATAGAACCTCCTGCCCGTTGGCGAGTGAGTCAGATTTCAGCGCGCTTCGACCGGACACGATCGGAATCGCCGTCCATAACCGTTGCCTGAGCAGCGGATGATGAACGCCAAGATAGTCGAGCAGGTCACCGACTGTGGCACCATCCGCCAGCGTGACTTCCATCGTCGCGCTGCCGAGGGTGTGAGCCACTGCCGCCCCGAATCGGAGATATACTGTCACGGTCGTATCCTCCTTACGGCGATGGGCATACCAGGTTGGCCGCGGGCCTTGTCGCCCGTGTCGTCCTGCTACTGATGGAATGGAGCGCCCCACGCATCCAGCGCCCGTCTCAACTCCCGAGACTCTTTTGCCTGTTCATCAAGGGGGATGCCGGCCACCGCAGCATCGATGGCCTGGCGCATTGCCCGCCCCCCGGCAGGCGGACCGTCGGGATGGCCTTGAATGGCACCGCCCACGCCCAGCATGATGTCAAAGCCCAAATCCTCAACGATTCGAACGGCCATGCCGGGATGAATGCCACCGCCAATGATCGGCAGGGTCGGTTTGAGGTCGTACAGGGACATTCGCTGAAAGTGAGCGGTCCGCAGGTATTTTTCACGCAAGAGCGGATAGCTGCTGTAGATTGAGCTGAACATCGTGCCATCAGCGCCGGCCAGACGAGTTAGCTTTCCGAGGAGGAGCGGTGAAGCGAGACCGGTGTGCAGACTCTCCGTCAACGTGCCCGCGCCCGCGTAGTGACATATGATCGGGATGGTGATGGAAGACTCTTCTGCCACAGCCTGAAGAATCCCCAGGCCGACGCTGATCCCGTTGATCATCAACATGCCGGCGCCGACCTCTTGGGCGCGCCGGGCGTTCTCGACGATTCTCTCCGGCCGGTCGGTGATGTTGGCCGCGTACACAGCGCGGTGTCCCGTCTCTTCAAACACCTGCTCCGCTGCGCGCTGGTAGGCCGCAACTCGCTTCAACAATGCGTTGAAGGAGGTGTTACCTAACAATTCGTCATCTTTGATAACGTCAACACCCCCCCGAGCTGATTCGGCGAAAAAAGTCGCTCCAACCTCCGGACTAAACCCGGTGCAGGGTTTGATCATGTTCAGCAGAATCGGCCGGCGCGGGATGTTGAGATATTCACGCAGGCCCGAGATGCCAAACTTCGGCCCGCCAAAGCCAGCCACAAAGCTCGGCGACAGTTGCAGATCGACCAGCTTGAGTTGTACCGAGGTCGAGACATCATTGCCCAGCAAGGTCGTAAAGAGCATTGGGAACTGCGAACCAACGTTGCGCTCGGGAAAGGCGATTTGAATGAGAAAGGCGCGCTTGCCCACCGGCAGATTCGTTTTCAGCTCAACCGGAGGAATATCGTAGATCGCGACAATCCGGGCCATATGTTGCTCAAGCATCTCGCGGGTGATCCCCGGTACCGGCGTCCATGTTCCCACACTTTGTCCGACGGCAAAGGAAGCCGCCTTGGACACGATGTCTACCTCAACATCCGTCTCCAAGAAGTAGGTCGCAATAATGTATTCTTTGCCGATCAACTCTTCAGCGTAGGCAAAGACCAGGTCATTCACAGTTGTTTATCCTCACCTTCCCTCCACCGACCCATCAAGGAGTTTCTAAATACACGCGGGAGTCAGGCAGGGAGTGCGCGGCCGTGCAAATTGATGGCGGCACGCCGGTACATAACCACCTCGACGCTGTCCTGATGGCGGTGCTGCGAACTGAGGCGCACCCCAGGTCGAGCGCGGCGAATGCGGAAATCAAGAGTTAGAACCGCGGCAGAAGCGAGCGGCGAGAGGGGCTGAGATAGAAAAAGGCAGGTATCGTGAGCAAATAGAACCTCCTGGTTGACGCGCGAGCCATGGTGCCATGGCCATGAGCTCTATGGCTCATGACGCTGAGCCTGGGGACCCATCGGGCTGCGGACCAAGATCATTGGCCAATTTTCAGAGCTCAAAGGGCGACAGGTCTAGAACATCGGTCAAGGAGTCGCCGTAGAGGCGTGGTCGGAGACTTCCGAAGTCTCGGGAGACTTCGGAAGTCTGACTCCTTGACCGGCGCGCGAGGTGGCATGCAATGGATGGCTCCAAGACTCTGTCAAACGGCCTAAAGCCAGCATCGAGGCCGCTACGAACTCTTCTTCTCTTCAATCAATCGGCGGGCAAGACGGACGGAAGCAGCTGCATCGGGCGCATACCCGTCGGCCCCGACAGCATCGGCAAACGCCTGGGTAATTGGCGCGCCCCCGACCAGTATCTTGACCTGATTGCGCATCCCCTCGTTACTCACGGCCTGAATAATCTCTCCCATTACATTCATGGTAGTGGTCAGGAGAGCCGACATCCCGATGATGTCAGGATTGTGCTCTCGAATCGCCTGAATATATTTCGCAGGGCCAACATCCGTCCCCAAGTCCACCACCTGAAAGCCGCTGCCGCGAAGCATCATATTCACAATGTTCTTGCCGATGTCGTGCATGTCACCTTTGACGGTCCCCGTCACCACAACACCGGTCGCTTTGTGCTCGCCCTGGGCCAGGTAGGGTTCGGCTAACTCCAAAATGCCACCAGCCGCCCGAGCAGAGACCAGCATTTCAGACACGAAGTATTCACCACACTCAAACAGCCTGCCAACCTCTTCCATCGCTGGAACCAAATACCTGGTAATGAGCACTTGGGCGTCTACGCCCGCTTCCAGAGCCTTTGCAGCCAACGTACGAGTTCCTTTAATATCTCCCTCGATGATCAAATCTGGAATTTCATCGAGATATAATTCTTCAGAACTCATAGTTAAAACCTCCTTACCCACGTCGGATTACCTTCGATCAGGCGCTGACGATCGTTATCAGTAACGTCCAAACTCGATGGCCGCATCAACCATCGCCAGGATGTTTTCCGCGCAGACATCCTCCTGGATGTTATGCACCGATGCGAGCACGAAACCGCCCCCGGGAGCCAGGTCTTGAACGCGCTGGCGCACCTCCGTCCGGACATCTTCGGGCGATCCGAGCGGCAAGACCCGACTCGTGTCGATAGCGCCCCAAAAGCAAATCCTGTCTCCAAACCTTTCCTTCAGGCCAGCCGTGTCACCCATTCCGACACAACTGACCTGAACCGGATTCAAGGCATCAACACCAATCTCAATGAAGTCTTCGATCAGGGTCGTCAACGCCCCATCAGTGTGATAAAGCACTTTCGCCCTCGATCTACTCTTGACACAGTCAATCATCTGCTTGTGACGAGGCTTAAAAAGCCGGCGATAGCGCTTCAAATCGACCATCGGGCGATCCTGAAAAGCGACATCGTCTCCGAACATGACCACATCCACATACGGTTCGACTTCATCCAGCGCCGCACCAGTGAGCTGTAGCCAGAAATCGAGCGTTCGGTCCATCAAAGCTTCTAAGAATTCCAGATTGAGCACGATGTCAACCAGAAACTCCTCAAACCCCCGAAGATATTGGCTCAGGTGGACGTAACCGAGGGGCAGGGTGAGGACGACAGCATAGTCCGTCTCCTCATGCAATCGGCGGGCTTGCTCGCGAAGACCGCGGATTCGCCCCGGGTTGAGGGGATCCGGCCAGGCAAACGAGTCCAGATCGGCCAGGGTCGCCCGTTTGAGCGGATTGCCCACCGGCGCGTAGTGACCCCCTTCCGGTTTGCGCCAGATGACCTGGAACTCATCCTGAAAGGAGCTATCCGCAAAATAAATATCCTCCCACCCATCGGGGTTACCGATCAGAAGCGGGCGAGTATCGGCGTGGAGTCGCTCAGCCACCCGCTCGTCCAGAATGGCGCTGCGCGACTTCCGCTTCATATAGCGGGTCTCGCTTTCAATACCCAGGTTCGCTTTCAATCGCTCGTAGGCGCCACCAATAATGGTGCTGACAGAGCACCCACCGATGTCGATTGGCACGCGATCCGGTTGTCGGTGCTCGATAGCTGCCAACACCCGTTCTCGAGGTGTCATTTCTATCCTCATCAGCGTATTTTCTCTTGATTTCTCAGGGACAGCACAATATTTGAAGCATATTTCCCTTGTGGCCCGCCACGAGTTCCAGACGACCAACGCCCTCGCCCGCCACTCCCGTTGACCGATCTCGTCATTCCTTCGGTGTTCGTGCGCTGGGCGCCGAGCACTAGCTGCGGAACGCCTGGCGGACGATACCAAAAATGCCAACCGAATGATGGGCGCATATGAACCTTCCCAGTTTTCGTTACCCGAGCCCCGTGACGCATGCCTTATGGTCTCCGGAGCGCCTCCAGCAGCATCTTGTGTGCTATTCCTCCAAATGAACTGGATACTTGCCAAACTTCATCGCCGCATCATAGCAGGCCACGATATTTTCGGGTGGGACGTCGTATTGAACATTATGAACGGCAGCGAAGATATACCCACCTCCAGGGGCCAGGTCCCCGATGCGTCGCTTCACCTCAACCCGGACATCCTCAGCTGTACCGCGCGGGAGTGTACTCTGAGTATCGACACCGCCCCCCCAGAAAGCGAGTTTGTCACCGAAATCGCGCTTCAATTTGGCTGTATCTCCCATACCCGTACAACTGACTTGAATTGGATTCACGGCGTCGATACCGAGATCGATGAATTCCGGCAGGAATTGATAGATCGCGCCGTCGGAGTGGAACACCAGTTTCAGATCGGTTTTCTTAGACTTGATGAAATCGACGATCCTCTTGTACCTCGGTTTCACAAGTTCATGGAAAACCGATAAGCGAATCATAGGGCGATCCTGAAAGCCAAGGTCATCTGACATGACCCCAACCTGGATATAATCACCCATAGCATCCAAAATGGTATCCCATTGGCCGATATGGAACTCCGTCAAACCATCAAAGATTGCTTCAGCCACTTGCTTGTTGGCAATAAGATTGACGTAGTGGTTATCCCAGCCCTGGAGCAGACCAGAGATCCCAAAGACACCAGTAGCCCACACCGGCGTATAGCACAGACAATAGTCGGTGTTCTCGTAGAGGTCTTTGGCAAGTTCAACCACCCCAGCCAAACGGGCCGGGTCGTACGGATCGGGCCACTTGTAGCGTGCCACATCCGCAACCGTCACATCAGCAAGAGGGAACTCGATAACATCGAAGTAGTGTCCGTCCGGCGGGCAATACCATTTGCACTGCCATTCGTCATAGAACCACTCGCCTCCCTCCTCAGTGGTATGTATCTCTAATTGCCAGGTGGAGGGAGGCTTACTAACCAGGCCAAAGAAATCTGTCTGAAAGCGGTCGCGAATGCGTTTGTCAGGCCGAACGGTGCGCGAGAAGAAGGAATTGATGACCGTCTCGCCTCCTTCGTAGCCCAGATACTCTTTTACTTTGGCCTGAGCCCCTTCGTGCAAGCACGAAAATAGTATCAACCCGCCAAGGTCAATCGGCACCCGATCCGGCTCTTGATGGTTCAAAGCCGCCAACGCACGTTCTCGCGAGGTCATTCCTGCCATGAAGACGCCTCCTTCCTGGGATACGCAAAGACCAACCCGACGCAACGCCAGCAACACAACGAATGTGGTACGGCAGATATTTGTTCACTGTGCCAGTCTGGGGTTGATAGTCTGGTCGATCGCAAAACTTAAAGTCGCTGTAAACGCCCACTATCCTCCTCCCATGCATGACCTCGCCGAGACTCAGGAATAGATTGCTTTCCGAGCCGCAGCCTCCCGCAAGCGCAAGAACGCACGGACGGTTTCTTCAGCGAATTCAAGATCGTTGATGTGTGCATCCACTTCGATCAGTTCGACCTCGGGCGATAGTTCGCGCCGCATCGTCTCAACATAGGCCATATTGGCGGCCTCATCGTAGAGAATCTGCCCCTGGCGGTTGAGCATACTGAACCCGCGTAAAGGGATCACGGACGCTCGTGGACCTGTCCCACCATTGAGTCGCCCGGCAATAAAACGGGCAACAGCGGCCATCTCCTCCGGATTGGTACGGACATGAGTGTGGGTCGGTGTATGTTGCACACAAGCCCGTTGGCAAAGAGCTTCAGGAACCTCTCCAGGAGGCCCATGGAGCAGAATGTCAGTACAGCCAGGAGTCACGATCTGTGGGATGCCAATCTGCCCGGCGGCCTTCATCCGGTTCGGCATGGCCGGCATGAGTCCACCGAACAAGAGGTCTGCAATCTCATGGGGGGAAAAGTCGATCAGCCCCTCGATTTCTCCATCCAGAATGAGCTCCTCCATCGCCTGGCCGCCGATCCCGTTGCAGTGGAAGGCGATCACCTCGCAGCCCAACCGCTCTAATCGCTCCTTGATGGCCATCACACCTGGCGTCGTGATGCCCGCCTGGGTAATGGCAACGAGCTCCTTCTCCCCCTGCGCCGCCGCTTCGACTGCGGCCATACCGACCACCGCCGCAGCAGCCTGGGCCAGAATCCGGCGTGTCACCTGGTTGAGCCCTAGAATGTCGGCTACCGAATGAATCATCGTGATATCTTTCGTACCGACATACGGTCCAAAGGTGGACTTGCCGCAGGCAACGGTCGACACCATGACTTTGGGAATTCCGACGGGAAGTGCGCGCATTGCCGCGGTTGCCATGGCCGTGCCTTGGGCACCCCCCAGTGCCACCACACCGTCAACCGCACCACACTCATGCAGCCGAGAAACGACTTTGACCAGTCCATCGATCATAGCGTTCTGGGAGCGAGCCTTATTGCCCCCGGCCACCAGTTCAGCCACTTGCTCTCCGGCCGCCCTGGCGACTTCTTCCCGTGGAATATCCGCCGGAATAGCCGGTCGCCCCAAGAGTCCCGGATCAATCACCACGGGGGTGTGTCCAAGACTCACGATTTCATCCCGGATGAAACCAACTTCAACACCTTTTGTATCAAGCGTTCCGATAATGACGATCTTCATCGTTTACCCGCCGTTCTTGTTTCTCGTGGCAGTAACTGCGATTCACACATCAGTTTCATCCATCAGCGGATGCAAGAGACCGCAGTACACGTACCTGTCACCACGGTACGCAGTATCTGACAAAATCACCGGAATCCCTGATACCAGAAACACCAGACTATCCACGTATAACACAGGATCCCCAGGTTCCACACCCAAAAGCTCGACTGCATCTTCTTCTGCCGATATAACGCGTACACGCTCTGTCACCTTACCGAATTCCAAACTACACCGTTTGGCGAGAAAGCATGGCAATGTATCTTGTCCCAATTCCCAACTGTCAATAGTCGGTACAATCAGTCTTGGGATACGATGAACAAAGTATCCCAAGTGCTGATCCCGGTCGTACAAGATCCCGCTAATCTGGACCACCATCTCTCCCGGCATTGTCCGCAGCGCATTCGCGACTCTCAGGCTGGGAGAAACCTCCTCTATGCGAAGTATCTGCCGGGTCTCATTCTCACACCGATCGATCCGTTCAAACGACCAGCGAGTAATTCCCGTCGCTTTGGGCTGAGGTGTCTGCTCGGCGACAAAGGTTCCTCGCCCTTGGACCCGCCGTAACCGGCCCTGGGAAACAAGTTGGTCAAGTGCACGCCGGACTGTCATCCGGCTGACATGAAACCTGATTGACAACTCATCCTCGGAGGGCAATCGTTCTCCAGGCATAAGTTTCTCGTCGAGAATCTCTTGCTCTATTTCTTTTCTTATCTGAGCGTAGAGTGGAAGTCGGCTCTCTCGTGAAACAGTCATTGTACACCCCGGCTGTTCTCGTTCAGATCAATACTGTCACGAGTCACTGTATGTTCCATATTTGAGCCCCGCTGCGAGCAAGGCCTTATAGTTATCGATTGGCGCAAAATCAGGAATCGAGTTACTCGATCCCAGCAGCCAGCCGCCACCAGGGGCCAGGGCAGCGATCATTTCTCGGACTTCGGCTTCCACGTCTTCCGGGGTACCACCACAGATTGTTTTCTTCAGATCAACACCACCGGCGACAGCGATACGATCTCCCCAGGTGTGCTTGATGGCAATGATATCGTTCATTGGTGGTTCAAATGGATGAATGCAATCAAAGCCACACGCGACCAAGTCTGGTAGGAGCAAGCTAAGATCGCCATCACTATGGAGGCCTATCGGCATATTCGCCTGATGACATCTTTCAACAATCTTCACATACCAGGGATAGATATACTTCCTATAAACTTTCGGCGGCGTAATGGGTCCGCTGTTGTAACACAAATCATCTGGCATCCAAATCGTTCCAACACAATTGTATTGCAGCACAATCTCAAGGACGGCGAGTTGGATCGCACCAAGCCTGTCTACCACATCTTTAATCAGTTCCGGATCGTCCTTGAGGTTGACACAGAAACTCTCAAAGCCCATCAGTTGCCAGGTACCCATGAAGAGATAACCCAACTGGACGAGCAGTTTCATATCGGCGGGCAAATGCTTCGCCATTGTGTCAAGGTATTCATTCATCGCCCCATAATCGTTGTAGCCGCCGAGATCTTCCGGGTCTGGCCAGGGAAACTCTTCAAGATCCTGCCGTTCTCTGATGAGAGCAGTACTCTCCATCGCCCAACCCTCGGCGCCATGGGCAAAGTCATCCCCGTAGCGCACCTGCGCCCATTCCTTCACGGCTGGATGTAACCCCCGGACAACCGACCGAACTCCCGCACGCACAGGCACAAAATCGTAACCGGCCGTACGCCAAAAGTCGATTTCATCCGGAATTTTCTTTATCGGGCGGCCGAGTACTGCACTTTTGTGATCTTTATGAACAGATATCTCAAACAGTGGTACACGGTCTCCCTCACCCTGGCGCAGCAATGCCCGGCGTACCCGCTCAAAACTTATATCTACCACTAAAATATCCTCTCCGCTCTCTATCTGACTCACTTGCGCTCAATCGCGCTGTAATATCGAGCGACAATGTCTTTGGGTGATTTGCCCTTCACAAGGTCCACCATACAATCTGCAATCACCTCTGCGAATTGAGGATCATTGATATGAGCATCGACCAGAACAGTGGGAACCTGCGGGCGCAATCGCATTCGAAGCTCGTCGATCATGGCCTGGTTTCCTTCTGGACCCCACATCTCGCGTCCCTCCCGATTGGGATCAGTAAACCCACGGAGTGGCAATAGGACCAGGGTCGGGCCCAACGCACGATTGAGCCGGTCAGCCATCACCCGGGCCGATTCGCGCATTTCTTCGGGCGTCGGTTGCACGATGGTCATCTGCGCATTGTGGACCATCGTTCGCCTACCACCCTGATACTTTGCCGGCGCTTTCTCTAATGTTTCAAAAAGAATGAAGTCGTTGCCGCCGACTGACACCACTGCGGGTATCCTAAAACGCGTGAGTGCCTCCAAGCGTCCTGGCGCGCGGCCCAGACCACCATGCAGATCGTCCATCATCTCGTGGGTGTTCAGGTCGATGACACCGACAAACCTGCCTGCTTCAATCGACTCTTCCATCGCTGGCCCACCGGTGCCGCTGGCGTGAAACGGCACCACCTCATACCCCTGTTCTTCTACCTTCTTCTTCACCCGCATCACACACGATGTCGTCATCCCGAGCATTGTGATGGCTATCGCAGGCTTTCCGACTTGCTGCTCAACTTGATGACGCAAAACCATTCCTGCGATCGCATTTGCGGCATTTCGCAAAATTGGACGACTGAATGTATTAAGGCCCAGGATGTCAGTGACTGAGTACATCACACAGATATCTTTGGTACCCACGTAGGGACCAAACTGAAATGTTCCGCTTGCAATCGTCGATACCATCAGTTTCGGCACGCCAAGTGGCAATAAACGCATCGCCGCCGTTCCGATCGAGGTCCCTTGTCCGCCGCCAAGACCGATGATTCCATCGAGCCGGCCCGTTGCATACAAATCTTTGACGATGCGACACAAACCTTCGGTCTGTTTGGCAATAGCATCCCCTTTTTTGCCTTGGGCCACCAAGATCTCGAGAGCCGTGCCAGCCGCTTTGGCTACATCGTAGCGGGTAATATCAGCCGCAACGGATGGATTCCCAAGGATGCCGGGGTCGATCAAGATAGTATCGAGCCCCGAGGCTGTGATTTCGTCCCGGACGAATGCAGCCTCTTCTCCCTTAGTATCCAGCGTGGCCATGATGACGACAGTCTTTTGCTCGCTCATAGTATATCTTCATCAGTTTGGCCGGGCATGATCGTTCCCACCACCTCGATTCTAGACCGGGGTCGGACCGAGTGAAAGGCACCAGCTAGAGACGCTTAAATCCCACTAAAGTAAAATGGTGCTCCAGGAATGACTTCCCGTCGTTTCCGGAGTTGCATTCCCTCAAAGGGATAAATCGCGTGTTCCAACACCGAAGCATCGTGGCAGGGCAAAACATAATCGGCGCGCCGATCGATTTCTTCGACGCTCTTCCAGCCGTCAATCATGCTTACCCAACGTTGCGGAACCCAGTAGCGCCAATGTTCATCAATCTGGGGTTCAAGGTTCCGGTACAGGAACACTGCATCACCGGCCAAGACAATGGTCCCGGCCGATGTCTCCACTTGAACCGCTTGATGGCCTGGTGTGTGGCCCGGCGTTGGGAAAACGCTGACACCGGGCACAATCTCTGCCTTGCCCTCGACCACCTCAAAATGGCACCCGATAAACGGGGCCTCGATTCCTAGAATTGGTGATTCGTAGGAGCGGTAGTACAACGGCAGCGGATTGTATGCCCAGGTGATTTCTTTCGCCGCCGCGATGTAGCGAGCATTGCAGAAACGCTTCATGTTATGGGTGTGATCCCAATGCAGGTGCGTGAAAAGGCAGATATCGATCTCTTCAGGATCGACCCCCATCTTGAGCAGCGCATCCGGGCTATCCAGGCAATCCCGCTTTTCTGTGTCGTGATGGTACTTTGTCGCTCGCTCAGCGTCCGGTAAGCCGGTATCGACCATGATCTTATGCTCTCCGGTATCCACGTAGAAGCAGATCACCGGAATCTCCATCTTCTTACCACCCTGCCCTTTAAAGAACATATAGGTTCCATGGTCAGTCTTCGACCACCCGGTGTTGATGGGAAAGATTCGAGTCTTCTTGACCAACATTGCAATTTCTCCTTAATTTGCATAGGAGTACGACTATCACATCACGACGGACAAAAATGTGAGTGATCCCGCCGGCATTGATGCATTCGTCCGGCAACAACCGATATCAACCCAGAGAGCACAGACCTGCACATCTGCGCTCCTTCTCATCCGCCACGTCGTTACGCTTCCATAAGGTCGTAGCCACCCCTGACGCCGACCTTCGCAACACCCCACACTTTCAACGCAGCTTTGAGCTCGGGGTGCTTCTCAGCCATCTGCTCGGCAGGGATGCCCGCCACCGCAGCATCAATGGCCCGGCGCAAAGCCTGTGCGCCCGCCGCTGGTCCCATCGGATGGCCGTGGACAGCACCACCCGCTCCGACCATGAAGTCCCCGTGCATGTCGGCGTAGAGCAACGGGACCATGCCCGGATGAACGCCGCCGCCGGGCATCGGCCAGGCGCGCTTGATGTGGTAGAAGTCGTCGGTGAGCGATTGGGCAATCCGCAGATGCTTGGCCTGCAGCAGAGGGAACTTCCCGTGCGGGCTGGGGTAGACGACGATATCAGCGCCAGCGAGACGAGGAAGTTTTCCCAAGACCAGGTGCGAGCTAATACCCGACCAGGGAGCGCCGTACATCGTTCCAGAAAAGTCGAGGTGGGCCAGGATTGGCACGTTGATGTCAGGGTCGTCCGCCAGGATGCTGAGCGCCGAGATTCCCACAACCAGATAGTTGACCATCAGCGCGCTGGCACCCGCTTCGATCGCTCGCCTGGCGTTCTCCACCAACCGATCGGCCCGATCGGTGACGTTGACGAAATAGAGTGTCTTTTCGCCGGTCTCCTCATAAGCTCTCCTGGCGGCGGCAGTATGGAGTTTGACTCGCTCGAGGAAGTGGCTCCAGGGATGCGAGACCACCAGTTCATCGTCTTTCACCGCGTCGGTCCCGCCTAAAGCGGCCTGGTAAAATGCTTCCGCGCTCTGTTCTGGCGTCAGCCCGATTGAGGGCTTGATCATGGCGTGCAGCAGCGGCCGCTCGGGCACGCCGAGCAATTCGCGCACGCCCGCGATGCCGAATTTCGGCCCTTTGAAGTACTTGCAGTATGCTTCAGGGAAGGAGAGGTCCAATAGTTTCAGGCGGCCCGCGGCGGAGATGTTCCCGTGAACTGTGGTTAACATCAGCGGGATTTGGGGACCAACGTTGTGCACCGGGTAGCCGATTTGGATCACCCAACTACGTTCGGCAACGCCTTCTGGCACAGCCACTTCGTAGTCGGGCACCTCCCAAATGGAAACGATCCGCCCTACGTGGCGCTTGCGCACCTCATCGCTCTCGCCTGGCAAGGTGACCCAGGTGCCGCTCGACTGCTCCTCGGAGAGGGCGAGAGCCAACTTGTGGATGTTGGCCCTGGCGCCGGTCTGATAAAGGTAGGTGGCGACGATGTAATCGCCATCTTTAAGACCCTCGGGAATGGTAAAGGCAATCGGATCGTACACAATCCACCTCTTGACTCTTTTTTGGCTCTCTTGCAGACCAGGAAGCACGGAACTAACTGCCCGGATACTCCCCCCGCATTTGTCCCGTGATGGGTGGTGCGGAACTCAGAGTTTCTCCAGGGACTGATGGATCATCTCGCCTTCAGGCAATCGGACCACAAGCATCGGCAACGGTCCCGCAGTTTCTGCAGATTTCCTTGCCGCTGGCAGCATAGCCTCAGAGGAAGTGCGATGGGAGTACTAAACGGTAACAGTCTCTGCCAGATCCTCCCCGACGGAGCGTCGCGCAGTTTGTGACTTTACGATATCGAAGTAACGTGATAGCTCGACTTTTACTTCTCCGACGAGGACAAACCTCTAACGACCTTGTAGGTATAGCGATCACCCCGAAAGTAGGCCCTCGACATACCGATAATCACACCGCCAACTCCGTGTAACATGCGGGTATCAACCAGCACAGGCACGGTTGGCGGTATCTCCAGAATTTGGGCCAGTTCCTCACCAGGTTTTAGACTTGTCAGATGTTCTTCGACCTCGACCAGCCGCAGATTGTACTTAATCTCAAGCGTGTACTGAAAGGATTGAACAGAGAGATCCTCAGAGGTCAAACCGGGACAGAGGGACTCACGTGTAGTATTGACCTGATACACAATCGGTTCGCCGTTGACATAGCGTAGACGCTGAATCACGATGACCAACTCGTCGGGACCGAGTTTGAGAAGCCGCTGTGTCTCGGGATCAGGCGAACGAACTTCGGAGGATACCTTGGCCGTTGGCTTTCTCCCACTTTCGAGCATCTCATAAAAAAAGCTGGTGATGTTCGGCTCCGTTCGCTGAATCATCGGCTGCGAGACAAAGGTGCCCTTACCCTGAATACGATACAATAAACCCTCGGTCACCAGTTCGCGGAGTGCCTGGCGAACCGTAACTCGGCTGACACCGTATCTGTTAGCGAGTTCAACTTCCCCCGGAAGCAGATCCCCTGGGCGAAGTCTGTTCGTCGCAATGCTAATCTCGATATCGCGCTGAATCTGCGTATACAGGGGTGCATCGACGTCCCTCTGGATCTGTGCAGAAAGAAGCATCGAGTGATCAGAAGTTATCGTCATAGTACCTTGTTGGCCAGCAAGTCCGCCGCTGAGGGCCACAACTCAGCAACATATGGATACCGATCCGGACGGATACGAATGTCTGCCCACACGAGAGGAAATCCAGTCGCACTCACAGCAAGCCGCCGGACAACGAGAACCGATGAACCTTCGGGAAGGTTCAGAATCTCCATATCTTGCGGATCGGCCGGGACGATCGCAAGATCCTCCTCCATCTGCGTGAAGACGGCAAAGTATTTCTCTTCAAGTAACTTTTGGAATGAATAGTAGGAAAAGTCGTCGTATTCCAAACCGGGACAAACTTCGAAAGGGATGTAGTTAATCTGATTTGCGAGTGCCTCGCCGTTGATGTATCGCGTGCGCACAAACCGGTAAACAGGTGCGCCGACCTCGAGATCCAGTTTCTCGGCGATCTCGGGGCTCGCGCCCTTAATCTCCGCGGCTCGGACGTCGGACGACGGTTTCAGACCCGACTTTGCGGTGTGAGTGAACACACTATCGAAACCGGTATTAGCCAGACCTAAGACCTCAAAGACCTCGCCCTCTCGTTTGATAACGAGCCCTTTCCGATGCTCCGCAAGGAGAACCATCAGCATCTCGTCGTTGGCAACTTGGAACTGTCCTGCGAGGTCGCTGCTGGTCAGAACCTCTCCTTTCGCGTACTTTCCTGCGGCAATGGCCTGCTCAAGGCGTCTTTGCAGTTCGCACGGAAAATTCGTCTCCAAGATATCGCTCCTAACCCGGGTGGGACCGGGATCAAGCAGGGTTACACTCGCTAAGAGTTCTCACCACGGCGACAGCAGCCACTTTCTTGTGAGCGGCCAGTTACGCGCGTACGCAGAGTAGTCTACGAGATTGTTCTGCGACTGGGGCAAACCGTTCCCGAGCCAAAAGGTCTTGTTGCCAGGGTACGTCAACGACCGAATGGACGCGACCAGCAGGCGCTCGCCCTGAGAAGGTCAATTCCGCTGCATTGCGAGGACTTGGACGTGATGAGCCAAGAGGCCGAGGACTCTGTGGTGATGCCAATCCACCTGGATGTGGGTTGCTGGCAGGCGCTCGTGCACCGGGTGCCGGCCAGTTCGTTATGGCAGATTTCCTGCTGCGCTCACTCCTGCGTGCCTTGATGCACCTTCTAGAGGACCGACACCATTGAGACCTGGACTTATGTAGCGATGAGTTTATGTCTTTTTTACTATATGACTAGTTGTCTATACAATATCGATGATAAGATAGAGCATTCTCGTCAAGACGTATAATGACAAGTGTCCAAAGAGGATATGACATTCATCATGCCCGGACATGATATGTGAGCGTCTGCCATTGGGCAGGGCCCCATACGCCTATTGACACGCTCCTTACGGCGGCTTCATACTGCCTGCACGCTCGCAACAGCTCGGAGATGCCATCTCACGGCGAGAGGAATCATCTGTGGCAGCGCCTCTCAACGACCCGACGGAGCCACCCGGTTCCATACCGCAAGGTGTGGCTCTTGGTCGGCTCGCTCGCCGTCGAAGGAGACGCCCTCGGCCGGGCGGTCGCCGAAGTGCCCCTCTCAGTAACGCACTTCTCGATCGCCGCGACCGTTAGCGTGTTGCTAATGGGATTACTGCCGGCTAGCGTCCGGCCCACGGTCGAAAGTTGTCTGGCCGGCTGCCTCGCAGCTTTGATGGCCAGTCTGCTGCTCGTGCCTTTCGACCAGACGATGCTGCCCGGTTTTCTGTTGCTGCGCCTGGTCAACGGGGCGAGCGCTGCCTCACTCTCCGTCCATCTGACTGCGCGCTTTCCATGGCGTGTCCGAGGCGGATCGCACTCAGATCGCGCTGCCGGCGGTTCGTTCCAGGCTCGTGTCGCCCGGCGATCTTCCCGGCGTGCCACAGTGAGCAACCATCCCTACTTATCGTCCGATTCACGGCCTCCAGGGGGACAACAGGGCCCGAGCCGAGCCCGCCTCCCAAGCCATCCTGTGACCGGGGGGCGAAACGAATTCGAAACAGCCACATCGAGTGCGGCAAGCCAGACAGGGGACAGCCATGAACGACAACAAGGTCAGCAGTTTCTGGACATTGGCCTTCACTGCTCTCAGTATCGCCGTCGTTGCCGTCCTCGCCGTGCAGGTTTTCCATGAGGCCTCCCACGCGGTTGCCGCTGTACTCGTGGGCGCCCGCCTGGAGGCGTTTAACCTGTTTGGGGTTGCCCACACCTGGACCGGGCGGGCGAACTGGTGGGGAGAGCTGAGCATCGCCGGCAACGCTGCCTTGATGAACGTCCTTGCCGGTCTGGTCGCGGTAGTGCTCTTCTCTCAGAGCTGGGTCCGGCGAAGGCCCACCCGCAGGTTGTTTCTCCTCTACGTTGCCGGCTATTCACTCCTGACCGGTTTCGGATACCTGCTGTTCGATGGCATCTTCTTCCAGCCTGGTGGGCAGAACGTGGGTGATTGGAAGAAGGTACTGGAACTGGTCGGCGGAAACTGGATCGTTCGTTTCGTTGTTATTTTGATCGGGCTCGGCGGTTCCCTGTGGGTTTTCTTCTGGCTCCCTCGGTCCGCACTGTGCTTTGGGGAAGAGATGACAGACCAGCGCCAACGGGTCCGGCTGATGCTGCGCCTCCTGATGCTGCCCTACGTGGCGATCAACACCCTGTTCACGGTGCTCTCTTTCTGGCATCCGTTGGGCGGTGACGGTGTGATCATCACCGTCATGCAGTACTGGTTTGGGTATGTTGCTTTCTTCTGGGCGTTCCTCATCGCGAGCTACTGGACGCAGGCCACGACCCCACCGCCGGATACCACACCCCTCGCGGCCGACTTCAATTGGCGGTGGGGTGTCGGGGCAGCAGTCGCCGTGGGGCTGGCAATCCTTGTTCTTTTGCCAACCATCTACTTTTCGATAGTGTCCCTCAATTGCCTTGATGGGGTTGGTCAGCAACTGAGATATGCGGCATCCTCGATTGAGCTAATCACGCTCGACGGAGAGGCCGCAAATGAAGTGGGAAACGCTTTATTGTCCCAATCGTCTCTGTGGTTACTATGGAATCCCCTTCTACGAAGGGCAGATGGTGAAAAATGGTTCGAGTCATGGTCAAAGCCAGGCCCTCTGCAATGCCTGCGGGAGTAGTGTTTCCTTGAGATACGGCACAGCCTACCTAGAATTAGAGGCCGATGAGTTCATTTTCGAGACCGCAGTGCGGGCATTGGCTGAAGGAAATTCACTTCGTGCCACGGCCCGGATTGTGCAAATCGACAAAGATACTGCCTGTGACTGGCTCAACCGGGCGGCCCAACACTGTCGGTCGGTGCTGCTGTATCTCTGGAGCGGTCTCCATGTCACCGAATGTCAGTTGGATGAACTCTGGAGCTTGGTGCATACCAAGGAACGAAACTTGCCTTGTGCCAAGCTCTATAAGGAAACGTATGGCGACGCTTGGGTCTGGATTGCCTTCGCACCGGTCTGGCGGTTGGTACTTGCTTTTGTCGTCGGGAAACGTGATCAGGAAAGTGCTAACTTGTTGTTAGAGCGGGTGGCTTATATCACCGATGAGCACATCCCCTTGTTTACCAGCGATCAGTTGCCAGAATATCGCACTGCCCGATTGCAAGTGTACGGCACATGGTCTCACCCCCAGCGGAAAGGCAACCGAGGACGGTATCCGAAGCCTCGCCGTGGACCTCTCCCAGGACTGCTATACGCCCAGGTTGTAAAAGTGCGCCAAAAAGGCCGTGTGGTGGAAGTCGATTCAAAGGTTGTGTTTGGCGATCCAGAGGCCATTGCCGCAAGATTAGCAGCATCTCCTGTGAGTAACACCATCAACACCAGTTTCGTGGAACGCAATAATCTCACCCAGCGGCAAAGCAACCGCCGCCTGACACGGCGCACCAATGGCTTTTCCAAAGAGCTGCCCTGGTTTGAAAAGCAATTGTGGTTGTCGCTGGCTTACTACCATTTGGTCCTTCCACATAGCAACCTGCGCCAAGAACTGCCTACTCCCGAACCAACCCGCGGCACTGGTTCTCCAAAACGCTGGCGACCGAGAACTCCAGCCATGGCAGCCGGAATTACTGATCATATCTGGACGGTGACTGAGTTGCTTTCATATCGAGTGCCAGCACATTTCTTGGATCAGTTGGCTGATATCGAACACCTGTTTCCAATGTTGGATATAGTTCATCAAGGCAGTTGAGGGACATTACC
>DOUV01000055.1 GCA_003520455.1 Chloroflexota bacterium
GGCCCAGGCGGCGACGGCTACGCCAGCGGCGCCCGCCACGCTGCCGACGACCGGTGGGAGCGGGGGTGGATTCTCGCCATGGCTCGTGCTGGGTGCGCTGGCGGTGGGGGTGCTGCTCATCATCGGGGCCTTCGTCGTGCGCCCGCGTGCGCGCTAGCTTCAACTCCCAGGGAGAGCCAATCACAGAGCGGTTGATGAAGGAGGGGCGGCGCTCATTGAGCGCCGCCTCTTCGCGTGGCGCCGGAGGGAGACGAAGGTCCCGGCCCTCGAATTGAGATGAGGCCGAAACGCTCTGTCACCGACTCAGAGTGGAAGCCGGGGTTGGTGCATGAGTTCACTCACCGAGATGTCATAGTGTACCCGGTTGATGGCTTCGGCCAGGAGCGGGGCCAGGCTGATGACGCGGATGGCCTCAGGGGGATTGGGAACCGGGATCGCGTCGGTGACGAAGACGGTGTAGAGGGCGGAAGCTGCGAGACGCTCCAGAGCGCCCTCGGCCAGCACCGGGTGGGTCGCCACCGCGATGACCGTCCTGGCACCATTGGCCTCCAGCAGGTCAGCAGCCGCGATCAGCGTGCCGCCAGTCGAGATCAGGTCGTCCACCAGAACGACGGTCTTTCCAACCACATCACCGATCAGGCCCTGCATCGTCACCTCGTCCGGCTGGGGCCGATCCTTGAAGAGGACCGCGAGGGGGGCGTTGTCCAGATAGCTACGGAAGCGGTCGGCCAGGCGCACCGCGCCGACGTCCGGCGCGGCGACGACGATATCGTGCGTCTCGCGCAAAAGGCGTTGCACGTGGTGGGCGAGGAGTGGCCCGGCGTGGAGATGGTCGACCGGGATATCGAAGAAGCCTTCGATGGCCGGGTTCGAGAGATCGACCGTCAACACCCGGTGGGCACCGGCCCGCTGGATGAGGTCGGCCACGAGCTTCGCGCTGATCGGCTCGCGGCCCACGGTCTTTTTCTCCTGGCGCGAGTAGCCGTAGTATGGGAGCACGGCCGTGATGCGCCCAGCCGAAGCCCGCTTGGCGGCATCAATCATCACCAGCAACTCCATCACGTGCTGGTTGACGGGGGGGCTCGTCGGCTGGATGATGAAGACATCGGCGCCGCGCACATCGTCTCTGAGGAGCACGCGGGTCTCGCCATCACGGAACCGCGTCACAAGCGCGTCGCCAAGGGGACGTTTGACGTAACGGGCGATGGCTTCGGCCAGTTGCCGGTTGGCGTTACCTGTAACGATGACCATCCGTTCGTACTGGGACACGGGCTACTCCTTTGAGTTGACGGCCAGCAGCGGGCCAGCCATCCTCCGCACTGAGAGCGTGGCGACCGGCATCGTGGCGTGGCGGCGATCAGGTGGCGAAACGTTTAGGCTCACGACGAGCCCTCCATTTTGCGGGTCAGGATGACCTTCCGGCGCGGACTCCATGTCTTCAAACGGTAGCAGATTGCGTGCCCCAGTCGGACCGAGGGCTCTCGCCAGCCTGGCCTGTGCCCCCCTACTCGATGTCTTCCCAATCGTCCGCCTGTAACGGCGGTGCCTCGCCGAAGGCGGAGTGACTGAGCCGGACGTAGCGGCTGCCCTGCGGCAGGAGCAATGAGCGTATCAGGCTGACGTGGCTGACGGTCGTGGCCGGAAAGTCAGGCACCGGGGTCGGCCCCACGAGTTCGCCCAGTTCGCGCCGTTGGCGGGGCGTGGCATCGCGCCTGAGGCGCGCGAGGGTGATGTGCGGCTGGAACTCGCGCCGCTCCGGCTTGAAGCCGAGCGGTTTGAGGGTCGCCTCAACCGAATCGGCGAGGGCGACCAACTGCTGGCGGCCTTCCTCCACCCCGACCCACAGGACCGAGGGGCGATAGACATTGGGGAAGGCGCCCAGGTCGGCCAGCCGCATCGTGAACGGTTCACGCCGCTCGGCGACCTCATCCAGCGCGGCGACGATCGCCGGGAGTCTGGGGATCGGCACCTCGCCGAGGAATTTAAGGGTGAGGTGCGCCTCCCACGGGTCCGCCCAGCGGGCGACGCGGGTGGCCGCATAGCTCTGGAGTTTTTCCTGGAGTTGCCAGAGGTACTCTTTTACCTCGTCGGGCAACTCGACCGCCACGAAGGCGCGGACCGTTTCAGCCATCAGGCGCCTCCCTCCGGGCCGGGATACCAGAAACGCTCCCCGTAGGCGCTGCCGGGTGGGGCGACCTTCGCGGCGTAGGCGCGCAGGGTGCGATCCATCGAGAGATCATCGCCGAAGAGCACCGGGATTTGCGAGCGATAGTAGCTCGCCGCGGCCACCTTGGCGGCGAGCGCGCTCTCGTCGAGGGCGATGCGTTCAGCCTGCCAGCCGGGCTTGTCGACCAGGGCCGCCTCCAGCCGGGCCGGCGTGGCGGCGTAGGGAAACTCTTCGTAGTAAAGCACCCGGTGCCCCACAGCGGCGAGGGCGCGGGCCACGGCATGCGTCAGAAGGTGATCGACGTGATGCCCTACGCCCAGCGGCGCCACGATCTCGCCGGTGCCGGGCGCGGGGAGGAAACGCGTGATCTCGTTCGCGATCATCGAGGCTCGCCTGTGCTCGACAGGGTCGAGATCGCCGAAGATGCCCTCTTCCGAGCCATACAGCGGGCGGCCACCGGAGGCGACGCGGTAGACGGCGTCGAAAACATCCAGGTCGATGACGTCGGTAATGCCCAGCCGGGCCAGAGCTGCGCGATCCTCGGCTCGCCGCAAGGCCATCGGCCGTGGCGGCGAGCCCCACTTCGCATGTTGGACGGCGGCGAATGGAGGCACGGCGGTGAAGGGTGGGATGCCGGCGCAAACGGTGATCACTCGCGGCGCCAGGCCGCGCGCTTGCTCGACCCACAGACGGCCACCGCACGAGAGGGTAACATCGTCGGCGTGGGGTGAGAGGTAGATGACGCGCATAGTGCTATGATAGCAGGGCCGAAGAGGCCGGGCAAGTGCTTGCGGAAATCTTAAAATCGGTCAAGCGCGGCGCCAGTTGACAAGTCGGAACGAGCCCTGTAAACTAAGAGACAGAATAGTATATACGTCCTTCAGGGCAGGGTGAGCTTCACAGAAGCAATTCCCGACCGGCGGTAAGTCTGGGAGAGGTTGGATTCCCCGTTGTCGTGGATGATATGTTCATGTTTCTGTAAAAGTGGCGCCTACACGCCACTTTTACAGAAAGTGTGATACGTTATCGTTGTCGTGGGGGAAGTAAACCAACCTGGAGCAGACGAGCCCGCGAGCGGCTGTAGGCGGGCGCAATGAGGCCCTTTCCGCAGCGTCAGCAGACCCGGTGAGAAGCCGGGGCCGACGGTAGAGTCCGGATGAAAGAAGGCGAGCACACGACGACCGGCACCTGCTGGCTCGTCCCGTACTGTGCGAATCCCTGCCCGAAGGTCGCGAGGCGACCTTCGGGCAAGTGCTTTCAGGCAGCAGTATAGAGGCGGGGTGGCAACGAGCCCCTGTGCTTATACCTGCCCGAAGGTCCTCCCAGGATCTTCGGGCTTTGTCTTTCAGGAGGGTTGATGTGGTCAACGAGAAGTCACAGGTCCAGTCGCAACCACTCATCCTGCCGGCGACGGCGCGGGCGCCGCGCCCGACCCGTTGGCTGACGGTGCTCGGGCTGGTGGCCTTTGTGGCCGTCTGGCAGGCCGTGGTGTGGCTGGCGGACTACCCCGCCTTTATCTTGCCCTCGCCGATGCAGGTGCTGACCAAGTTCGTACGAGTGGCCGGCAGCGGGCTTCTCTGGCGCCACCTGAGCGTGACCCTTCTTGAAGTCGTCTTGGGATTCAGCCTTGGTTTCGCGACCGCGACCGTCCTCGGGTACTGGTTTGCGAAACGACCACTGGCCGAAGAACTGGTCTCGCCCTACGTTGTGGCGATGCAGGCGATTCCTGTGGTGGCTGTGGCCCCTCTGTTGGTCATCTGGTTTGGATCAGGGTTGCTCAGTAAGGTGCTGGTCTGTGCCCTGATCGTCTTCTTCCCGGTGCTGGTGAACACGATCGTCGGGGTACGGTCGGTGGACGCGGTCTGGCTGGAGCTGATGCGGGCTCTCAATGCCACACCCTGGCAAACGTTCCTGAAGGTCGAGGTGCCCGGCTCGCTCCCGGTGATCTTGGGTGGGCTGAAGCTGGGAGTCACCCTGGCCGTGGTTGGCGCGGTGGTGGGCGAGTTTGTTGGGGCCGAGCGCGGTCTGGGCGCCCTGATCAAGATCTCGAGTAGCCTCTTCGACACCCCGCAACTCTTCGTCGCGCTGCTGACGTTGGCCGCGATGGCGTTGACGCTCTACGGAGGGGTTGTGTTCCTGGAGAGGTCGGTGGTGACCTGGCGGCGGTAATTGAGTGAATAGTCTTTTGTCCCTCTTTCGGCCCGGTTTTTCAACTTCGCTCATATTGGTGTCGCGTGTGCGAGCGCGTCGCGACACACTCTATTTCATATGAGCGTTCAACTCCAGGAGAGAAGTGAACCATGTCCCGACTGAAGATTCTCCTCGTGGTCACGGTCGCAGCCGGGCTTGTGCTCGGTGGCTGCAGTGCGGCCGCGACGT
>DOUV01000947.1 GCA_003520455.1 Chloroflexota bacterium
GCAAACAAATAGCGAAGGACACAACGGCAATACGGCGTATCTGCGGGTGATCCCTAGATACCGCGGAAGTTCGCTGCGGCCGTATCGAATAGACTATCAAGTGAGATTCAGCGATGGCACCAAGTGGGTCAGGAAGTTCCGCAATCCGAGGAAGAAATGAATAACGACATAGTAAAAGTTCTCACTGGCTTCTGTACAGCCATGTGCGTGTGGGAGACGGCTTGTTTTGCCACAGACCAGTTGGAGGACAGGTGGTCTGGCGTGGAGGAGACGTGCTATGAACTAGACTTGTTGTTGGAGATGCAGGAAGAGTGGCTCTGCGGTATATTCAAGAAATTCTGCATAGACCATAGTAAACCGACCCGTGGAGCAACCTTCGGCAGTCCGCCTGAATACGACCCGGCGCACTTCGATGTTACTGAGATTGATATTGTGAAAGACAGTGCCACAGCGATAGTACGTCAAGCAACGCTCCTGAGCAAAGGACAAGAGGTGGTGGTGGATGGATATGAGTTGGTACATTACTTCTTGAAGAGAGTGGGTAATGTCTGGAAGCTTGAAGACCGCCGTCGGCACACTGATCTCCAAGGAAGAGTGCTTCAAGCGTGGAACTCGCTTTGACTGCACGGCAGAGTTTCAAGCCTGTGGTGCGGCTATTCCGCAATGTGGCTGACAGGCTGGTTCACTTGAGTTATCGTCGTGAGGCGGCGTCTGCGTGGCGGGGACTTCGGGCTCGAAAGGAGGTGACGCCGTAGACAGCCACGACTTATCCGCCACCATCAGCGGTACCGATGAGCACCCGTTCTGGAGCGTGACCCGCAATGCCTAGCAGGAAGTTGAAAAAGTCCTGAACCTCGTTGCTGGAAAAACGTTTGCTGGTCTTCTTTCGGAGGGCCAGTCATGCGGGGTAGCAAGAATCGCCAGTCAGCCATGTTCTACGCCATCCGGACCGAGCACTTCGTGCCGGCCGACCATCCGCTGCGCCCCATCAAGAAGATGGTGGACGCCGAACTCGCCCGGCTCAACGACCGCTTCAACGCGGCCTACTCCAACATCGGTCGGCCGTCCGTCCCGCCCGAGCACCTGATCAAGGCCACGCTGCTGCAGGCGCTGTACTCGATCCGCTCCGAGCGCAAGCTCTGTGAAGACATCGCGGCCGACATGCGCCTGCGCTGGTTTCTCGACATGAAGCCCGACGACCCGGTCTTCGACCACTCGACCTTCACCAAGAACCGCGACCGCTTCCACGAGCACGGGCTGATGTAGGCCTTCTTCGATGGCACGTATCTGTTCGGTCGTACACACCTTGACGGGACAGAACGTGGGTTCTCGGACCTGGTGGATGACTACGACTGTTGTTTGAGCCAGTTGTCGGGGAGCAGGTTGGGTATCTCTGACAGGCGCCGGTACGAACCGGGGGGATGCCTGACACTTTGAACCGGGCGGATGCCTGACAGGTAACTTTGGCGGCAAGGAGACTTGCCGATGCCTTGGAAAGAGACCTGTCCGGTGACCGAACGAATCAACTTCATCAACGACTGGATTGCCGAAAAGGGCTCCGTCAGCGGTCTCTGCGCGACCTACGGCATCACCCGCGAGACCGGCCATCTGTGGATCCGGCGATTCAAGCAGGGCGGCTATCCGGCCCTCGAAGACCGCAGCAGGGCCGCCCACAGCCACCCCAACGAAACGTCTGCCGATATCTGTACGCTGATCGTTGCGGCCCGCAAGGCTCACCCCACCTGGGGCCCGAAGAAGCTGCGGCCTTTGCTGGAGCGCGTCCACCCCGGCATCGAGCTGCCAGCGCTGAGCACGATGAACGACATCCTGAAACGGGCAGGCCTTGTCCAGCCCGGGCGCCGCTGCCGCCGCCGTCATAGTGACGGCGGCAGCGGCGCGATCTCGGGTGGGCCGAACAGCGTGTGGTGCGTGGACTACAAGGGTCAATTCAGGCTGGGCGACGGCAACCTGTGCTACCCGCTGACCGTGACCGACGCATGCTCGCGCATGATCCTGTGCTGCGAGGGCCATGACGGAACCAGACACGACAGCGCAAGACGCAGCTTCGAGCAGACCTTCAAGCGCTACGGCCTTCCCGACGCCATCCGCAGCGACAACGGGACGCCCTTTGCGAGCACCGGCGCGGCCAGGCTGACGAGACTGGGCGTGTGGTGGCTCAAGCTGGGGATCACGCTACAGCGCATCCGGCCGGGCAAACCGCAGGAGAACGGGCGTCACGAGCGCATGCACCGGACGCTGAAGGCCGAAACGGCCAGACCGCCGGCGTCGAACATGAAGCGCCAGCAGGGACGCTTCAACGATTGGGTGGAGGAGTTCAACTTTGAACGGCCGCACGAGGCGCTCGATGGTGCGACGCCGGCGAGCCGGTACGAGGTTTCGCTGCGCGAGTATCCGGGAGAGTTGGCTGATCCGGAGTATCCCGGCCATTACGAGAAGCGGCGCGTGAAGCCGGAGGGAACGCTGAGGCTGAGAGGCGTGCAAGTGTACCTGAGCGAGGCGCTGGGCAACGAGCTGGTAGGTGCTGTGGAAGTGGAGGACGGCGAGTGGCGCCTGAAGTTCGGAAGCCTGGAGCTGGCGACATTCGACGAACGCAAACGTGAGTTGAGGCCGATCGGCAGCAGCCGTGCAACGTCAAAGGGGAAGTTGTACAAGAGGAAAGTGTCAGGCATGCGCCCGGTCTAAACTGTCAGGAATCCGCCCGGCCCAACAACGTCGGCCACAAACCAGGGCAAGAGTGGAGAAACCGCAAACGCATACATGAACAGAACGGAAGCACGCGCAAAGAAGTAATCGAATCAGAAAACGACCCAGACCTATACCAGCTCGAGGACTGCCACGAGAATCGGAGTCACAAGCATGAGCAACAGTGAGGACCTGCCGACCTTTTCTTCTCTGGTCGCAGCCAGGGAGCACTACTTTGGCTCTAAGTACGATGATATGTACACTTTTGTTTCTGCTAGTCTTCCAGATCTAAAGGTTTTCGCTTATAGGGGTGTACCGGAGTTACACTACGTACTATTTGTTACAGAAGGTCTTTCTGGAAGCGGGCATCCAGCCTGGAGGCACTCGTGCCCAGAGCTGTTCGGAATCATGAAATCAGATTCCACAGAGTGGGCACGATCCGTCGGTGCGCTAGTGAATCCGCTACGCGGAGACTTTGCCTTTGAACGGGCGAAAGTGTTGTATGGAAACGCGCCGCTTTCGTACGATACCGACATGTCCGGTATACTGATATCGTACCCTTTGTCTATCGAACCGGATGAGCAGACGATTGTTGCTAATGGCCTGCGAATTACCTTTTCTCAACTCTACCCTGTCTACAAAGGGGAGGGCGATTTGCTACGCGACATAGGGCTCTCGGCATTCATGGCGATGATTGAGCAAAGCTGTTTCAATCCAACTCGAAGCTCACTATGTTCATAGTTAACTAATAGCGGATAGTCCGGGCTACGTGCAAGTCAGATTCAGCATACGGAGTGCCGACATCGAGTCTTTCGAACAGAATCGGCCCGGTTCGTGTGTCCTTCGCTATTTGTTTGC
>DOUV01000212.1 GCA_003520455.1 Chloroflexota bacterium
ACCGGCCGCTTCATTCAGCCCGACACGATCGTGCCCGAGCCCGGCAATCCCCTGGCCTACGATCGGTATGCGTACTCCCTGAACAACCCCCTCAAGGTGCGACACGAAGTCGCACGCATCTGAGTGGACTCGACGAGAGACCCAGGCATGTGTCCAATGCCTGTTCCCACCATCTCCATGCGTCGCCGGTCACGACGAGGTGTGAAGCGAGACGGAACGCCGAAGGAACGACCGAGCCATCCGGGCAATCCAGGCCAGGGAAAGCGTGGACGGGTGAACGCAAGTGAACCCTCGATGAGGCTTCGTTAGGTTGAATGACCGGACCGATGGCTAACACAGACGGTCAGGATGGGTCAGGAGCGGCGCGACACCGCGCCACTCCAGCGGCATGGGGTGCCTTGATGCCTCATGTGGGGACACCGCGACCCCGGAGTAAAGAGGGCACCCTCCCCACTCGTAGCTCAGACGTGCGGAACGTGGGAACCCCAATGAAGTCTGGCGCTGTGCCAGTAGGCCGACCGCAAGGCAGGCAGAAGTCTTCAATGGGTATAGGATGGTCCAAGAAGCGAAGGCCACCAGGCCGAAAGGCCAGGGGAAGTCATAACCTGGTGGATAGGGCTGCTGCCCAGGCTGAAAGGCGGCTGACGTGGACCCGGTGAGCCACCCAAGAACCGTCGCGACGATTGCTCATTGAAGGACAAGTTAGATGCGAGGCACACCCTCAGCAAACGGACCGGAGAGCCCGACGGATTGGCGGCGCGTCAACTGGCGCGCCGCCACCCGGCGGGTACGCAATCTGAGGCCGCGAATCTTTCGGGCGGCACAGGCGGGCGACCTGAAGAAGGTCCGCTCGTTGCAGAAGCTGATGCGGCGGAGCTACAGCAATACGCTCCTCAGCGTTCGACGGGTCACCCAATTGAATAGCGGTAAGCACACGCCGGGAGTAGACAAAGGGGTCGTGAAAACCCCGGCGGCACGCGGCGCCCTGGTCGATGAGCTCATGACCTACCAGCCGTGGCGGGGGAGCCCCGTCCGGCGGGTCTATATTCCCAAGGCCAACGGCAGCCACCGCCCGCTCGGTATCCCAACCATCGTGGACTGCTGTCTTCAGGCACGAATCAAGAACGCACTCGAACCGGAATGGGAGGCGTGCTTCGAGGCCACCCGCTACGGCTTCCGTCCCGGACGGTCCTGCCATGACGCCATCGCCCACATCTTCACCATCGCCCGTGGCCGCAGCCGGAAGGTCTGGGTCCTGGATGCTGACATCAAGAGGGCCTTCGACGCGATTGACCACAACGAACTCTTGGCCCGGATTGGGCAGTTCCCAGGGCGCGACTTGATCAGGCAATGGCTCAAGGCGGGCTATGGTGAACAAGGCCAATGGCAGGCCACCCCGAGCCGGACGCCACAAGGCGGGGTCATCAGCCCGCGGCTGGTGAATATCGCCCTCCCCGGCATGGAAACGGTCTTGGGCATCAGACGCAACAAGGCCGGTCAAAATCGCACCCCACGGGCACTCATCCGCTACGCGGACGACGTGCGCCACTTCACCAAGTGCTAGATTCCTTTCCCAGAAAGGGGAGGTACGGAAGCACAAGACCTCCGGGTCATCGGCTAACCTCGACGCGAAAGCGAACAGGGACCGTAGCATGCCGGTAAAAGCGGAAGACGACAGAAGACGCTTATGGCGTCGTTCCGCAAGACCCGCGCGATAGGGTGAGAGCCAAACTGCCCGAACCTCAGTTTCCAGGGATGCAAGCGTACATCCCCCGCCCACAGCGTCTACTGGCGGGGCCATCGTGATAGGGCGATTAAATCGTCGTCGCTCGAACCTTCCGCACGATGGACGGTCGGGAATGACCCGACTCAAGGAGACGGACCAGGCACCTCCGTCGCGCTCGACACGTCTAGCCCATTGGGAATGTGGGATCGCCTACAGGGCGCGAGCCCTAGGGCGACGGAGCCACCGTAGTACTCCGAGGACGGGAAAGCCGTCCACATGGGGAAGGGTGGCAGGTGTTGAGAGACCCACTCAGGGAGGTACGCGAGATGCGAGACGCCGAAACTGTGTTGGGAATCAGCCAGGACCGCGGCACGAGGGGCGTGCCGCTGGAGGACGTGTATCGGCAACTGTTCAACCCCAGCTTGTACCTGCTCGCCTACGGTCGCATTTACCGGAATAGCGGGGCCATGACACCCGGCGCGACGGCGGAAACTGTGGATGGGATGTCGCTGGCGAAAATCGCCGCGATCATCGCCGCGATCCGAGAAGAGCGCTATCGCTGGACGCCAGTCCGGCGCATCTATATCGAGAAGCAACACTCGACCAAGAAGCGCGCGCTCGGCCTACCGACCTGGTCGGATAAGCTGCTCCAAGAAGTGATTCGCCTCATTCTGGAGGCCTATTACGAGCCGCAATTCAGCCAGGCGTCCCACGGCTTTCGCCCCAACCGCGGGTGTCACACCGCGCTGCGGGAAATTCAACGCACGTGGGTGGGAACCAAGTGGTGGATAGAAGGCGACATCGCGCAGTGTTTCGACACGTTGGACCACTCGGTCTTGCTGTCTATCCTGCACGAAAAGATCCATGATAACCGCTTCTTGCGGTTGATTGATCGCCTGCTACGGGCCGGATATTTGGAAGAATGGCGTTACCACACGACCTACAGTGGGAGCCCACAGGGTGCGGTCCTCAGCCCGATCTTGGCCAATATCTACCTGGATCAGTTGGATCAGTTTGTCGAGAAGACGCTCCTGCCAAAATACACACGCGGAGACCGCCGCAACCTGAATCGGGCATGGCAACGCCGGCAACAGCAGGCCAAGCACTTGAAGGATAGTGGCGACCACGAGGCAGCGCGCCAGATGCGCCGCGCCATGCAACAAGTCCCTTCGCTAGACCCACAGGACCCCACCTATCGCCGCCTGCGCTACGTACGCTATGCCGATGACTGGCTGCTCGGTTTTAGTGGACCACGCCGGGAAGCCGAAGAGATCAAGCGTGATATCAAGACGTTTTTGCGTGATCGTCTCAACCTGGAACTCTCGGAGCACAAAACACTCATCACGCATGCACGAACCGAAGCGGCACGCTTCCTTGGGTACGACCTGGTGGTCCTCCACAACGACCGGAAGCTCGACCGGCGCGGTCACCGCAGTATCAATGGCGGGATCGGGCTGAAAGTGCCCCAGGACGTTGTGAAAGCGAAATGTGCCCCCTACCTGCGCCACGAGAAACCGATTCACCGGCCAGAGCGCGCGCATGACAGTGTCTTTAGCATCATCGCGCAGTACCAGCAGGAATACCGGGGCCTCGTGGAGTACTACCGGCTGGCTTTCAACCTCCACCAGCTCAACCAGTTGAAAAGGGTCATGGAGCGATCCCTGGCGCAGACCTTGGCCATGAAACTCAAGATCAGCGTGCAGGCCGTCTACCGACGGTATCACATGACGCTCCAGACGGAACACGGGCCGCGGGCGGTCCTCCAAATCACGGTCGAGCGCGGAGAGGGACTCAAGCCGCTGATAGCGCGATGGGGCGGGATTTCGCTCGCGCGTGACACCAAGGCAGTGCTGAATGACACCCCCCTGCTCATTGCCGGTCCACGAACGGAACTCGAACGACGGCTCTTGGCAAACGCTTGCGAGCTGTGTGGCTCACGCAACCACATCGAGGTCCACCACGTCCGAGCGCTCAAGGACTTGAGGCGAAAGGGACGCGCCGAACGACCCTTCTGGATGCAGATCATGGCGGCCCGCCAGCGCAAGACGCTGGTAGTCTGCCGGGCGTGTCACGACAGCATTCATGCGGGACGTGTCGCCCCGTCTGCCCCCGCGGAAAGGACAACACCGGAGAGCCGGGTACTCTGAAAGGGGTAAGCCCGGTTCGGAGAGGGGCGGACAGAAAAGTACCCATCGGGCAACTCGCTGGCCGCCTACTCTACTTCGTGGTCTTCTGTGAGAGCCGCGAGGACGCCGAGTGCGTGCAACAGCGGTTGGACGACTGGCTGGCCCAGCGCGGCTTGAGCCTCTCGCCCACCAAAACCCGCATCGTCCACCTGCGCGAGGGGTTCGACTTCCTGGGCTTCACCATCCGTCAGTACCACAGTCGCACCAGCCGCAATGGGGTCAAGCTGCTCATCAAACCGAGCAAGCGGTCGGTTCAGACCCTCCGGGACCGGCTGCGCGAGGAATGGCACAAACACCGGACGGCGAGCGTCGGCCACATCGTGCGGGACCGCAACCCACTCATCCGCGGGTGGGCCAACTACTTCCGGATCGGGGTGGCCTCCAAGACCTTCCGCTCGCTGGACAGGTGGATGTTCATCCGCCAGTATCGCTACGCCAAGCGCCGTCATCCCAAGAAACCGTGGACCTGGCGCAAAGCGCGCTCCTGGGGCCAACTCAACCCCGCGCGCGGTGACAAGTGGGTCTTCGGTGACAAGGACAGCGGACGCTACTTGACAATGTTCGCCTGGTTTCGCATTCGCCGCCACGTGATGGTCAAGGGCACCGCCTCGCCCGACGATCCGAGTTTACGCACCTACTGGCGTCAGCGGGAGCACCTGAAGCGGCTGGCCCTCTCACCGCTTGACCAGCACCTCGCCGACCGGCAGGGCTCCGCCTGTCCGCTCTGTGGGGACGCGCGCTTCAACGGGGAAGAGGTCCAACGCCACCATCGGCTCCCACGGCATCGCGGCGGCTTGGACACCCTCGACAATCTCGCCCTGGTGCATCTCTACTGCCACCAATAACTGCATCGTTCCCGATCACGACCCGATCAGCTTCTTCCTGTCCCGTAAGTGGCGTGCTTGAGCCGGGTGCGGGGCAACTCGCACGCACGGTTCTGAGGGGAGGGGGGCGCCGCGATGCGCCCTCCTTACCCGACTATACGGACTCGAGTGGTCACTGTCTAGACGATACCGAATGGTGCTGGAAGAATCGGTGGTACAACGCCCGCGGCTACTTCTTCGACACGGACACTGGTCACTGGAGTGCACGGGGCACGCCCTATTTTTGGACGAGTGAGAGCTACTACGAGACCGCTATCACGAATCCTGAGGTATTGCGAGGAGAAATTCGGCTGGGCTTTACTCCCGCGACTGACGAGAGCCGGGCCCTCATCCGCAGATATCACGCTCGCATCATTGAACGTCTCACGGATCTCGAAGCCTTTGCACGCATAGCCGAGTTCGTTGCGGGCTTGTCTCGCGGTAACTATGATACGTTCATGTTGCACATGAACTTCTTCATCCTCGGTGCGGGTGGGAATCGCCAATCTCTACTGGCAGGCCCTGGTGCACGAATAGCCGATGATCGGGTAGTTCTCAGGCGTTTTCGTAGTACTGGATTTGCAGCGAACGACGGAGGGAACCAGGTCAATCATTTCTGGTACTCTGTTGCCATCGCCTATAGCTGGGGTGCGGATGTGGCTGAGAGACTGGCCATTTATCACGAGGATCACAGATGGCCCGATTGGTTAGGAGGCGGAGGAGGCTATGGTACGCCAGAGGACCTGGCTCTGTCAAGGCAGGGAATAGCTTTAGGTAATGCCCTCCAAGCGACGACTGTTGACTTGCACGAAGTTGGCAACTGGTTGCGTCGCGAACTGGCTCCATAAGCTACCAAAGCACACTGGGAGCCTGGTGACTGCAGGTGTGGAAATACGTATCGCAAGCAACAAACGCTTCTTCCCGTGTTCTTGGGGTTTCCCAGAAAGAGGGGCGGAATGAGGAAGCAACTCAAACGGGCAGCACTTGGAGCCTTGTTCCTTCTGGCCGGTCTCATCTTGTGCCTCGTCATTGTTCTCGCGGCGGGCTGGATGCAGAATCGCGAGGCCAACGAGTTCAGAACGCGGTACAATATCGGTGCTGACGCCTCGATCGATAAGTTCGTTGTCGATCAGTTCACACCCGGTATGGATCGTGAGCAAGTGCATGAGACAATGCAGAGACTGGCCCCAGCCAGGTTCTATGGCTACAAAAAGGATCCTGATGGTCTCGCCGCCTACATAGAGAGCGTGGATTTGCGCATCGGGCGAACTACGAAGCGTACCTACCTACTCTCTTATGATGAGAGGGGTAAACTGAAGCGTATCATAGCAGTGGATTGATAGCGGATTGCGCTTGCTCACTTGTAGCATGCAAACGGGAGGCAAGAATAAGCAGTTGCCCCACGGTTTCTGCGGCGCGGCCAGGCTGGACCCATCGTACAAGCCCGAGAACCAGGCGGAAGCCCCCGGAGCGCGCTCGTCTTGGTCTTGCGCCGCGTGCGACACTGGACCGTCCCGGCGTGGAGGAACCTGCGCGCCCTACACGTTCCATCTGCACCTGCGTTTACGGCCTCCCGGTCGCTGTCCCATGCGCCGGGACGGCTTGTTCGCCGACATACGGGCGCAAGACCGCGCGCAGGGGGCAGGGATCGTACAGGACCGTCGTCGAGCCAGCTCGCCTTCCACCCGTCGTCGGGGCCGAGCGAGCGCCATGAAACCCGCCAGCGGCGACCCTCTCCTGGTGGCTTCTTGAGTCGCGAGGGCGGCAGTTTCACATGCTTGGTGCCCCAGGGGCGCTCGTCCATCGCCGCGCCGATGCCGGGGCGGCCGAGCGGTTGGTGGGTGAACCGCCGGGCGCCTGCTCTCCGTGCCAGGGCCACCTACACCGCCGCGGGCGCGCTGGCCTCGCTGACGCTGCTCAACGGGACGCGCACGGACGACCGCTCCTACGACGAGCCGGGCGTTGACCAGTCGCAGCGGCTGCGACAGCTCACGGTCACCAAGGACGGCACTACCCTGCTCGACCTCACCTATCGCTACGACGCCGTCTCGAACCTGACCGGCCTGACCGATGCCACCCCCGGCCGTGCGGAGAGTCTGACCCTGGCCTACGATGCCTTCAACCGCCTGCGGACCGTCAGCGGCGAGGCGTACAGCGCCAGCTACACCTACGATCGGCTGGATCGGCTCACGAGCGTGAAGGAGGGCAGCTACAGCACCATCTTCGGCGCCTGGTCCGCGGGCACCGAGGCCAACATCCCAGGGCAACCGCGCCCCGCGCCCCGCTATATTGGTAATCCCAGCAACCAGTTCGGCTACGACCCGGCCGGCAACATGACCCTCCGCTGGCTCAAGCAGGGCGGCACCTACACCGCCTCTACCCAGAAGTTCAACGTCGACAACCGGCTCTATCAGGTCATCGGCAATGGGACGACCACGACCTACGACCTGGACGCGCAGACCGGGACCACCCTCCGGCGGACCCAGACCAGCGGCAGCACCACGACCGTCACCGATTTCGTACTCAAGTACTATCAGAAAAATGTGACCGCCGGCACGGGCACGGTCTACTACTATTTCGGCGACCAACTGGTGGCCCAGCTGAGCAACAAGCGCACCTTCATTCACGGCGACCACCTGGGCAGCACGGTGCTGGTGACGGACGGGGCGGGGGCAGTGCTGGCCCGCTACCGCTACCACGCCTACGGCCGCCAGCGCGAAGGCAGCAGCA
>DOUV01000484.1 GCA_003520455.1 Chloroflexota bacterium
CCAGCGTTTGGTGGCTGAGGCCCGCGACCAGGCCGAGGCGGAGGCCCAGGCGCTGAGCCAGCCGGTGCTTGCTGAGGCGGAAGAGGAGAGTGGGTGTGTACCTACAGGCGGCGTGAGCGCGGTGACCGGGCCGCTCGAGCAGCACCTGGTGGAGGCCACCGCCCTGCTCGTCGCCTGGGTCATCGGTGAGGAGCGTTGAGCGCGTGGCCGTTCTGGACGCGGCTCAGTACGCCGGCGCGAATGCTCAGGTCCGCGCGCTGATTTCGCGGCTGCTCCCGCCGCCTTTCTGGGCCGAAATCATCGTCGCCCGCGACCTCCCTGGCCTCCTTAATCTTCTGTGGGAGACCTCCTATCGCCAGACGATCGCGCCGTTGGCGGGCGCTCGTCTGGCGCCGGCGACGGTCGAGCGAGCACTGTGGGAATATCTGGCACGGGCGGCGCGGGTGCCGTTGAGCCTGCTGCGCGGGCCCCCTCGGAATCTGCTGGACTGGCTCTGGCGCCGGTTTGAAGTGAACAATCTCAAGACAGTCCTGCGGACCGTCGAGCGGCGCGTGCCGGCCGACCGCATCCAGGCGTCACTGATTCCTCTGGGACCGGCCTCCGCGCTGCCCTGGGGCGTACTGGCAGAGGCGGCATCGGTTCCGGCCGTGGTGGAATACCTGCGCCCGACCTTCTATGAGCGCCCCCTCAATCAGGCGCTAGACCTCTACCGGCGCGAGGGATCGCTGTTCGTACTGGAAGTGGCGCTGGATCTGGCCTACTACGGCCGCCTCCTCGCCAAGTTGGCGGGGCTGACGGGGCGCGACCGGCGCGAAGCGGAGCGTTTTATCGGCACGCTGGCCGACAGCCAAAATCTGCTCTGGGCCTTTCGCTATCGCGTCTATGCCCACCTGGCTCCGGAGGAAATCTTGAACTTTACCCTGCATCATGGACTCCGAGTAGACGCCAGCGTGGTGCGTGAGATCGCCAGCGGGGCGCCCCTGCGCGATGTGGTCGCGCGGCTGTGGGGGGATCGACTTCCTGATGTGGAGCGGCTCAGCCGGCTGTCTGAACGGGAGGCCCTCCCCGAGTTGGAACGTATCTTTCAGCGCTACCTCTACCGGCTGGCCCTGGACGCACTGAAGGCCTATCCCTTCCACCTGGGGGTTGTCCTGGCCTACCAGGTGCTCCTCGAGAGCGAGGTGCGCGACCTGGTAACGGTGGTGGAGGGCCGGGTGGCCGGGTGGCCGGCCGATCGTATCCAGCCCTATCTGATCGGCTCACGAGGGTGACCATGTTCGCACCGGCACAGATGTATGAAGTGAACATTTTCATTCTGGAAGGCGATGTGGAGAAGGTCGCCCTGGCCCTGGCGCGCCTCAGTGCGGTCCAGCTGGCCGACGCTGAGGCCCTGGAGGAGTGGGCCGGGGAGGGTACCGGCCGGTGGGCCGGATTGGCCAGCATCTACGCCACGCAGGAACGGCGGCTCCTCGACCTGCTCCAGGCACTGCAGATTGCGGAGTCAGGCATCCCGCCACCATGCCTGGAGCCCGGCAACGACGTAGCCCGCATCGAGGAGGTGTTGCAGGAGGCGGAGCGGGTCGTTCAGGATTGGCGCCACCGGAAGGAGGCGGCGGATCGCCAAGCCAGGCGGCTGCGGCTGGTGCGGGAGCAGATCCGGCTGTTGGCACCGCTTGACGTGCCGGTCGAACGGCTGCGGCAACTGCGCTACCTGCACCTCACGGTGGGTACGATCCCCAGCGCGAACCTCGCTCGCCTGCAGACCGCCCTATTCCGAATCGCCTTCGTGATCATCCCGGTTTACGCGTACGACGACCGCACGCTGATCTTCGCCGCCAGCACCCACGAGCATGCCCCCATCCTGGATCGGGCGTTGCGCAGCGCCTTCCTCGAGCCCCTCGACCCACCCCAAGATGTGACCGGCTCTCCGGCTCAGGCGCTCACCCAACTGGAGGAGCGCCTGGAGGCGACGCAGGGTGCGCTGACCGAGTTGGAGGCCGAGCGCGAGCGGCTCGCCCAGACGTGGGGGCCGTCCCTGCTCGCGCTGTGGCAGCAGGCGCGGACCGATGCCGCCCTGGCGGATGCCATCCGCCGCTTTGGGCGGCACGGCCAGATTTACCTCGTCGTGGGGTGGGTGCCGGCGCACGCCCTCAACCAGGTGATTCAGACGGTGCAGGATGTGACCGAGGGACGCGCGACCATCGAAACGCTGGAACCGGATCGGGTGCGCCCACGCCGGGTCCCGACGCTCTTGCGGAATCCGCGCTTCCTGCGCCCCTTCGAGCGCATCGTCGCCACCTTTGGGTTGCCGGCCTACAATGAGGTGGACCCTACGCCGCTGCTCGCCCTGACCTTCGTTCTTATGTACGGGATGATGTTTGGCGACGTCGGGCACGGGCTGCTCCTGGCCCTGATCGGCCTCTGGCTGAGCCGCAGCCGCGGCAGCCTGGCCCGGATGGGACCAGTGCTCACCGCCTCGGGGCTCAGTGCCGCCACCTTCGGGCTGCTCTACGGCAGCCTCTTCGGGTTGGAAACGGTCCTGCCCCACCTGTGGCTGCGCCCGCGCGAGGATATGCTGGATCTCCTGCTCACATCGGTGGTTGCCGGAATTGTCCTGCTGAACGTGGGCTTCCTGTTGCACCTGGTGACTGCCTGGCGAGCGCGGGAGGTTCCCCGGCTGCTCTTCGACAAGAACGGCCTGGCGGGAATCTGGCTCTACTGGGCGTTGTTCGGCGGTGCCCTGGCCCGTCTCCGCGCTGTTCCGCTGCCCGGGCTCCTCTGGCTCCTCCTGGTCCTGGTTCCGGCGGCCCTCATCTTCCTGCACGAGCCGCTCGGCCGGGCGGTGACCGGTCACCGCCCGTGGCTCGAGGGGAACTGGGGGCCATACGCGGTGGAATCCATCTTTGAACTCTTCGAGGCCCTGATCAGCTACCTGAGCAACAGCCTCTCCTTCGTGCGCCTGGGTGCCTTCGCCGTGGCTCATGTGGGCTTGAGCCAGGTCATCTTTCTCCTGGCCGGTCCGCGCACCGGCTCAGTAGGCTGGTGGCTGGTCGTCGCCCTGGGTACCGTGATCATCCTTGCCTTTGAGGGGTTAATCGTCGGGATTCAGACATTGCGTCTGGAGTACTACGAGTTTTTCGGCAAGTTCTTCCGCGGGGCAGGGCACGCCTTCATCCCCCTGCGCCTGCCCGAGACCACAGAGGCTTGAACCCATGTCATTTCTGATCATGCTATCCCGCGTCCTGGCAGTTGTCCTGCAGAGTCTCAACCCCTTCGATCCGATTGCGCGTGGCGCGTTGGCGCGTGGCGTGGTCCGCGGGTTCCTGGCCGTTGACGGTACCGTGGCTCTGATCGCGCTTGGTGCCGCAGGCTTGCTGTGGCTGGGCACGCCACTTCCCCTGCTGGCGGCCCCACCGTTTCAAGAGGGAGCCGGCGAACTGGCCGGCGGTGTGGCCATTGGCGCCGCGCTGGCCACCGGCCTTGCCGCTATCGGTGCAGGGATCGGCGTGGGTATCGCGGGCGCAGCCGCCATCGGGGCGATCGCCGAGAAGCCCGAGACCCTGGGCCGAACCCTGATTTTCGTCGGCCTGGCCGAGGGGGTGGCCATCTACGGCTTGATCATCTCGTTCATGATCCTGACCCGCTGAGGGCTGCGCGCGGTGAAAGTGTACGTCATCGGCGACGAAAATGCGGTTCTTGGCTGTGCCCTGGTCGGCATCGAGGGGCGCGTGGTCTTGACGCTGCCAGAGGCCCACGCGGCGTTGGACGCGGCGTTGCATGCGCCCGATGTCGCCATCGTGCTCATCACTGAGGAGTGGGCCGGGCAGATGCGCGAGGAAGTGGACCGGCTCAAGATGACCATCCTCGAGCCGCTCATCCTGGAAATCCCGAGCATGCAACCGGCCCGACCGGCACTCCCGCTGCGCGTCCTCGTCGCACAAGCGCTTGGGATCAATCTCGGCGGTTAACTCACGGCGGCGGGTGGTCAAGGGCCGGTTCCGCCGATGTCCAGGGGGCGCACGGCCGTGCGTTGCTACCGTTGATCCACCGCGTGGCGGAGGCATTGGCGGGTAAAGGCCCTCGGTGTTGGTGCAGGATCGCCGGGTTGCGGAAAAGAAGAGGCCATATGTCCGATTTTATCGGTGATCTCGATACGCTGGCGGCGACGGTACGGCGCACGGCCCAGCAAGAGGCGCTCGCCAAGGAGGCCGATGCCCACCGTCGCGCGGAGACGATCGTTGCTGAGGCAGAGGCGGAGGCCCGGCGTCTCCACGACGAGATTGTTACCAAAGCCCGTGCACGGGTGGAGGAGGAACGGCGCCAGCGGCAGGCTCAAGCCGCCCTGGCCGCGCAGCGCGAGTACCTGACGGCGCGCGAGGCGCTCCTCGACCGGGTCTGGCAGGCAGCGGAAGCGCACTTGCGCGCCCTCCCTGACACGCCGGACTACCTCGAGATCCTGCGGCGGTTGGTCTGGCACGCGGTGGGGACCTTGGGGCCGGGGCGCCTCACGCTGGCGGCGGACCCGAAAGGCCATGCGCTGCTGACACTCGATCGCCTGAGCGGCTGGAGCCAGGCGGCCAGCGACCGGTTCGGAGCACCAGTCGCCTTCGAGCGCGCGCCCAACCCGGCCCCCACCTGGGGAGGGCTCGTCGTCACCCACGCGGATGGGCGCCGGCTCGTCGATGCCACCTTCCCGACCCGCCTGGCCCTGGCCAGGGATGAGTTGCGCAGTTCTATTTCTGCGCTGCTGGTCGCGTCGTGAAGCACCGACCTTCAGAAGAGAGAGGAGAGGAATGATGATCGCAACTCCCGACGTCTCTCTCCGACAAGCTGCTCGTGCGACTGTTATGGATGACACGGTTGGTTCTCTCATCTGGATCAGCGGTCCCGTGGTGCGGGCCAGGGTCACCGGTCCGTTGGCCATGTTGGAACAGGTGGCCGTGGGGCACGACCGGCTGGCGGGCGAGGTGATCGCGCTGGATCACGACGTCGCTACGATCCAGATCTACGAGGAGACGGCCGGTCTGCGGGTGGGCGACCCGCTCTTTGGGAGCGGGCATCCTCTGGCCGTTGCGCTCGGACCGGGTCTCCTGGGCAGCATCTTCGATGGCATCCAGCGGCCGTTGGTCGTGCTGCGCGAGCGCAGCGGCATCTTCATCCGGCGGGGCCTCGGCGCCACCCCGCTGAACAGGACTCAGCCGTGGCGTTTCAGCCCGCGCGGCTCGCCGGGCACCGCTGTGGCACCGGGCACGCTCCTGGGGATTGTCGCCGAGACACCGCTCATCGAACACCGGCTCCTGGTGCCGCCCGGCATCACTGGCCGCTTGCAGTGGCTGGCTTCCGAGGGCGCATACACCCTCGAGGATACGATCGCCGTCATCGCCGACGACGCCGGGCGCGACCAACGCCTGACGCTCGTCCAGGAGTGGCCCGTGCGCCAGGGACGACCCGTTGCTCAGCGCCTGCGCCCCGACGTTCCCCTGATTACCGGTCAGCGCATCCTGGATACTTTCTTCCCCGTCGCCAAGGGGGGCACCGCGGTGATTCCGGGGCCCTTTGGCAGTGGAAAAACGGTGACGCAGCACAGCCTGGCCAAGTGGTCCGACGCGAGCATCATTGTGTACGTTGGCTGTGGGGAACGGGGCAACGAGATGACCCAGGTGCTGGACGAGTTCCCGCGGCTCGTCGATCCCTGGAGCGGACACCCTCTCATGGAGCGCACGGTGCTGATCGCCAACACCTCCAACATGCCCGTGGCCGCGCGCGAGGCCAGCATCTACACCGGGATCACCATCGCCGAGTACTACCGCGACCAGGGCTACGACGTGGCCCTCATGGCCGACTCGACCTCCCGCTGGGCCGAGGCCCTGCGCGAGATCTCGGCCCGTCTGGAGGAGATGCCCGCTGAAGAGGGCTTCCCGGCTTACCTGCCCTCTCGCCTGGCGGCCTTTTACGAACGCGCCGGCCGTGTCCTGACCCTTGGGGAAGAAACAGGCTCGGTCACGGTGATTGGCGCGGTATCGCCCCCCGGCGGGGACTTCTCCGAGCCGGTGACCCAGCAAACCCAGCGCTTCACCCGCTGCTTCTGGGCGCTGGACCGCGACCTGGCCAGCGCGCGTCACTTTCCCGCGATTAACTGGCTGACCAGCTACAGCCTCTATGGGGAGGACGTGGTTGGCTGGTGGCACCGCAACGTGGACGCCGAGTGGCAGGCCCTGCGCCAGGAGGCGATGACACTGCTACAACAGGAAGCCCGCCTGCAGCAACTCGTCAAACTGGTCGGGCCCGATGCCCTCCCCGACCACCAGCGTTGGATTCTGGACGCTGCCCGGCTCCTGCGCGAAGGGTTCTTCCAACAGAATGCCCTTCACCCAGTCGACGCCTACACGGTGCCTCAGAAGCAAGTCCGCTTGCTGCAACTGTTCGTCCGCCTGTACGAGTACGGGCGGGATCTGCTCCACCTGGGCGTCCCCGTGGTGCGCCTCCGTCAGGTCTTCGCCATGCCGCGCCTGATCCGACTCAAGGAGGAGGTGCCGAATGATGAGCTGGAGCGCCTCGATCAGGTCTACGAGGAGATGCGCCAGACCTTCCAGACACTCGCCTCCGAGTACCATGCTCGAAAAAGGATCACCGTGTGAGTCTGGTTCACACATCTCTCTGGGAAAGGATTCGGCCGGTTTGAGGTACACCCGCCCGCGGACCGATAGCGAGAGGAATAACGCGTGAGACAACCCACACCATCGCCAGCCATTCGTGAGTACCTGGGCGTGGATCGTATTGAAGGCCCCCTCGTCATCGTGGAGCAGGTCAGTGACGCCGCTTACAGCGAGGTGGTCGAGATCATCGCACTCGATGGCAGCCTGCGCCTTGGTCAGGTACTGGAAATCAGTGAGGGCCGGGCGGTCGTCGAGCTGTGGGGTGAGAGTTCCGGACTACGCCCCGGCAGCGTGCGTGTGCGCTTTCGAGGGCGCCCGCTGGAGGTGCCGGTCGCGCGCGAGATGCTCGGGCGTACCTTCGACGGGCTCGGACGGCCTCGCGACGGACTGCCCAATCCGGTCTGGGAAGATCGTGTCTCGGTGCACGGCGCCCCGTTGAACCCCGCGGCGCGGGCCTACCCCCAAGACTTCATTCAAACCGGT
>DOUV01000082.1 GCA_003520455.1 Chloroflexota bacterium
ATGATGCGCGCCCCGGTGGTGGGCTCGATTACCAGGGAGTCGGCCGGGCAGACGTAATGGCAGGGGGCATCGGGGCACATCAGGCAGGGATTCTGGCGGAAGTGGCCGCGGTCACCGTAGGCCTCGACCAGGGCCGGGGCGAGCTCGGTGCTGGCATCGTTGAAGATTCGGATACGGGGGAGGTCGGAGAGCCCCTGCTCGCGGTGGACGCGGGAGCAGGCGACCTCACAGGTCAGGCAGCCGATACAGAGGGCGGGGTCGGGCATGATCACGCCCGAGGAGAATTCCAGCTCCTGGGGCAGGGGGCCGCTCAGCAGATTGGCGCCGCCGACCCCGACCGCGCCCAGGGCCACGACCCCCGCCCCCGCCTGGCGGAAGAACTCCCGGCGCGAGAGGCCTGCGGCGGTGTTTTCACTCTCCTTCTGACCGGTTCTCATAAACCTCGCTCCTGTTGAAAACGCTGGTCCGCTTCTTCGGCCACCAGTTTCGCTACGATCTCATCGTAGATTGGGGTGATGGAAAATCGGGCGACCGGGATGACCCATGCCTGAGGCACAGCTTCCTGTGCTCGTTGGGCCAGCTTCTCGGTGGTGACGATGATGTCGGCATCGTGAGGCAGCTCGTGGATTGAAGCGTTGATGATGTCGGCTCCCAGCCCGAGATGAGCCTTTTGGACCCGTTCTCGGCCATGGTAGAGGTCGATCACCAGTGACGATCCACCGACTTCGATCCCCGCCCGTTCCAACTTCCCCCTCAACTTACTGATGCCCACGAGCCAATTGGCCGGGAGACTCTCTTCGTAGCAGAGGACAATCTTCTTGATCTTTTTGGCTTTTCGTTTGATGAAAACAGCCATAGTTGATCCTCTGAGCTGGTCGCATGCGGCCGGTCGTCAGGAGGCTTCCGGTGCGAACCTGTTCCCGGCGTAGCTCGACTGCGACTCGGGTTCAAGGCGATCGGGGCCGGGTGCCAGCAAGAAGGATTCACTGATCCAGCGGGGCGAAGAAGAACGTGGTCTCCTCACCTTCAATTGCTGCAAGGCGACGGGCAGGCAGGTGGCGGCGTCTATGACGACACAGGCCCGACCGCGGTGAGGAGACGAAGAGCACTGTATGAATGAGTTGGCCGGTCTGAACAGCATGCTTTTCGCTTTTTCACAGCTGGGTGGTCTCTCGATCACCGCCGCTGGCGGGTGCTGGACGTGCCAAATGACCCATCGCAGCTTTGGAGTGGAACCACCGGCCAGATGATGTTGCACTCACCGTCGAGCGCGGCATGGCGACGCCGGAGCGGCGCCTGACCTGGGCCACACCGGCTCGACGATGGTCTTGACCGTTGTTGAAACGCTTGAAATGAACGGCTTCAGAGCAGCGACAAGAGCGCTCGTTCGATCAGACCCTTGGCCAGATCGATCTTGAAGCTATTATCGGTCATGGGGCGGGCGCCAAACAGGGCCCGGTCAGCCGCCTCTCGGGCCGTACTCTCGTCGAGCGTTTTACCCGCCAGGAACTTGTCGGCCTCACGGGCGGGCCAGGGGACCGGCGCCACACCGCCAAGCACGATGCGGCCGTCCTCCCACGTGCCGCTGTTGATGGTCGCGACGGCGGCGACGCTCGTCAAGGCAAAATCCCAGACACCGCGCTCCTTGTACTTGAGGTAGATGCTCTTCGTATTGGGCTTCAGTACAGGGACCTGGACTTCCACGAGGATATCTTGAGGTCCCATCACGTTCTCTCGCAGAACGTCCACCCGCGGACCGATGAAGAAATCATCGAAGGGTACCATCTTTTCCCCATTCGGGCCAACGATTTTAGCAGTGGCGTTCAGGGCCATAAGGGCAGGGGCCGTGTCCGAGGGGTGGACGATGTAACACAACTCACCGCCCAGAATTGCGTGATACTTGTTGCTCCCCGTCACGGCGAAACAGAAGTCGCCCCCCTTTTTGTAGCAGTGGAAGAGCTCGTGGCGATAGTACCAGCAGCGGGGGCGTTGGGCCAGGTTCCCACCCAAGGTGCCCAGATTGCGGATCTGAGGCGAGGCCACGATCCCCGCCGCCTGGGCCAGCACCGGGAGCTTTTCTTTGACCACGGGATCGTCGGCGACATCTTGGACCCTGGTCGCCGCCCCGATGGCGATCGTATTCCCGTTTTCCTTGATGTAGGCCATATTGGGAATGCTCTTTATGTTGACCAGAACCTCGAAGTGATGGTCCTGCAGCCCGTCCTTCATCCCACCCAGCAGGTCGGTGCCGCCGGCCATCACCTTTGCCTTGTCTTTGCCCAAGACAGCCACGGCCTCATCAATGCTCGCCGGATTGATGTACTCGAACGCCTTGAGGTCCAAATTGATTGTCATCTCGTCCCCCTCCCTGCTACGAGCGGCCCTGTTTCAAGCCAGCAAGAATCTTTTCTGGCCGAAACGGAAGCTCGCGGATGCGCACGCCGATGGCGTGGAAGATGGCATTGCCAATGGCCGGTGCCGGTGTTGCCAGGTTCGTCTCACCCAACCCTTTCGCGCCAAAGGCGCCTTGAGGATCGATGGATTCAATGATGAGGGGGGTGACATCGGGCATATCCGGTGCTGTCACCAGCTTGTAGTCGAGCCACGAGTAGGTGAGCGGAATGCCCGTGGGTTGGTCGACGGTCATGTTCTCGCCAAAGGCATACCCGAGACCCTGGGTGAAGGCTCCCACAATCTGGCCCTCGACCACCATGCGGTTCAGCGCCCGGCCCATGTCGCAGGCGCAGACGGCCCGGAGGACGCGAATATCGCCGGTGATCTTATCGACCTCCACTTCGACGAAGTGGACGGCCATCCCCACGGCCTGTTGTGACGAGACGAGCAAATCGCTGTTGCCCCGGCCCACGACCGTCATCTCGGCGAAGTCGCTTCCGCTGACGAGCATGCTCCCCAACAGTTCGGGGATAGTGGCGGCCTGATCCTGCTTGGTCTTGACGAAGACGCGCTTGTCCAGAAGATCCAGCTCGTCGGGCTTGACCTCTAACTTGGCAGCGGCCAACTCCAGAAGCTGGCGCCTGGCATCCTCGGCGGCTCGCTGGAAGGCCAGGCCGGTGCACAATGCCGTACGGCTGCCGTAGCTGAAGTTGTCGTGCGGGGTCTTGTCCGAGTTGCCAAAGACCACCCGGATGTCGTCCATGCTCTGGTAGCCAAGCACCTCGCCGACGATCTGAGCCAGGGTAGTATGCGCTGCCATTCCCATGTTTCCGGCACCCTCGCGAACGGTCACAGTGCCATCTGGGTTGATCTCCACGACCGCCGAGGAACGGTTCTGCACCATCCCCTGGGTCGTAGCGGCCACGCCGACGCCGCGCACTTTGCCGTTCTCCTCCGCCGGGTATTTCTTGCGCAGCTCCCGCCATCCGAAAGCCTCAGCCCCCTGCGTTAAGCACTCGCGCATGCCGCTGCTGGAAACTGTCAGGGTGCCAAACTCGGTAGTCCAGGGATCCCCCGCCTCGATCGCATTCTTCAGGAGGAGGTCCAGCGGGTCCATCTTCAGTTCATGGGCGATTTCATCCAGCATGGTGCACAGCGCGAAGTGGGCCTGGGGCGATGCGAAGCTGCGCATCTCCCGGGCGCTGGGCCGGTTGGTGGTGACCACAATGCCCTCAAAGCGCGCATTGGGGTTCTTGTAAGAGTTGACGTAATAGCCACCCATCGAATCGGTGAGCACCCGGTAGTCGCCGTGGGCGCCGGTATTGACGTAGCATTTGGCGTCGACGGCCGTAATCGTGCCATCTTGCTTGACGCCCATCTTCAGGTAGGACGTGTGGGGGTGGCGGCCCATGCCGAGGATCAGTTCCTCTTCACGGGTGAACTCCATCTTGACCGGTTTCCCCGTCACTTTCGCCAGGACAGCTGCGGCGATCTTCCAGTTATTGGTGCCGGATGAGTGGTTGCCCGAGCCGTAGCCGCCGGTGGAGTACTCGGAGATGACGCGCACCTTACTCGCTGGGATCCCGAGCCGCCAGGCGATCTCGTTGCGGGGGGTCGAGGTTCCCTGGGCGTTGATCCACATGGTCAGCTCATCGCCGATCCACTGGCAGACGGCGCTGCGCATGCCGGGGCTGGAGTTGACCTGGTGGCTGGTCTTATACTTCTGCTCCCAGACCAGGTCGGCCTCGGCGAAGCCCTTGTCCACATCGCCCCGGGCATTGCGCGATGGTTCGCCTTGCGGCCCCGAGCCAATGGTGATGTTGCCCTCATCGTAGAGCTGGGGCGCGTCCGGCTTGGCCGCTTCCTCTTCATCGAGCACGAAGGGTAGGAGTTCGTACTCGACCTCGATCAGCGTCAATGCCTCTTTGGCCGTATCCTCGTCCACGGCCGCGACCACCGCCACGGCGTCTCCGACCAGGCGCACGCGATCTTTGTTTAACACTGGACCGTAGTCCAGCGGCCGCAAAAAGGTTGTGGGCGGCATGTCATCGGCCGTGAGCACCGCCTCCACGCCGGGCAAGGCCTTGGCCTTGCTGGTGTCGATCCGCACAATCCTGGCGTGAGGGTAGGGGCTGCGGAGCGTTTTGGCGTAGAGCTGGCCTGGCAGGGTGATATCGTTGGCATACCTGGCCTGGCCGGTGACCTTGGCCACACCATCCACCACCGGCACCGATTTGCCTACGAGGTGCAACTCTTCCGCCGCCCTCGTGCTCGACGGCTCAGGTGCGACCAGAGGCGAGGCCGGATTTCTGATCCTCCCCCCACCCGGCGTGAAGGAGCCACGCCCGCCGATGACACCGCCGGTGCCGTCCCCGTACTTCCTGAAGAACTCGACTCGTTCTTGTTCGGTCATCGTCTTCATGGCCAGCTCCTCCTACGCCATCATCTTCGCCGCGGCGTCCACGGCCTGGAAGACTTCCCGGTAGGTGCCGCAGCGACACAGATTCCCCGACAATGCGTGCTTGATCTCATCGAGGCTGGGACTGCGATTCTGATCGAGCAAGGCGACCGCCGACAGAATAAATCCTGGCGTGCAGTAGGCACACTGGAATGCGTTGTGGTCAATAAAGGCCTGCTGCACCGGGTGGAGCTGGCCGTGCTCGACCAGACCCTCGATGGTGAGGATCTCCTGCCCTTCAAAGTCAAGCGCCAGGGCCGTGCAGGAGTAGATGGGCCGGCCACTCGCCAGTACGGTGCACATACCGCACATTTGCCGACTGCAGCCCGTCTTCGTTCCCGTGAGCCCAAGCTTCTCGCGGAGCACGTAGTTGAGGGTCCAGCGCGGCTCAACCAGGAGGCTGTTCTCCTGCCCGTTGATTTTTAAGGTCACGGGGCGCATGTTGCCGGGCAACGCTGTACCCATCGCCTCCCCAGGCGCCTGCGCTTGCGTGGGAACTTCCCTGGGAACTTCTTTGGTGACCTCTTTGATGACTTCGACTTGTTTGGGAGGGCTCAGCGCGATGTACCCTGCGGCGGCGGCGCCTGTGACGATGACCCCCGCCCCGGTCCCGATGAGGAAGTCCCGGCGCGATACCCTCAGCGGGACCTCTGCTTCCGGTGATTGCTCGGCGGGAACCTTTTCTCCGTCAGCCATAATCTTCACCTCCTGGATGGTGTACTAAAACGCGCTCGAACCAGCCTTGGCCGGCTTCGTTCCTATGGGGGCTCGTCAACGCCGGGACCCTCCCGACCGTCGTCACCCTACAGGGGCCACTCGCCACCCTCCACTCCCGCCTGACCGATGTCGCCGGTGGTCCCGTCGACCTCCTCGTCCGATGGCTGATCCGCCAGGGTGGCCGCGATCTCACGTTTGCACGCACGGAGCCCTCGCCACAGCTCGGCCAGTTCGTCGGTGTGGAGTTTCTGGTAGGCTTCAAGTTGCTGTTCAAATCGTAACAGACGACTGGCAAGACCGAGGGGTAGGGTCATAGATGCTACCCATCCATGGCACGTGAGTTGACAGGCGCAGGCTGCCTCCATAGGGGAAACAGGTGTCAGTTATCTAGTTTAAGGATTTTTCGAGGGGAGAATTCAAGGGGTAATGGGGCCAATCTGGTGGCCCGAACGTGCCAATCTGGGGGTGAGCGCCCGCGGTGCTCGGGAGCCGTGGTCTCTTGATTCGACCTGCCGGTGGGCTTGCCTGAGTCGCGGAAGTTCCCCGGGTAGGTACGGTGCCCGTCCCCCTGGTCGCGACGTCGGCCAGAGACCCGTTGCCCCGGCTGGCCCGGGGCGCCCATGGAGGCCTCCACGCGCGCTGCGAATCAGGTTCATAGGGAGCAGTGCTATGCCCATATTCCAGGGTGAGGGGCTGGTATGGGACTACCCGCGATTAGAGGCTGAGGACCTCACGAAGGTGCTTCTTCAGCCCGTTCACCTCGTGCTTGACTCGCTCGTGCGCCGGTTAAGGAGTCAGACTTCCGAAGTCTTCTGAGACTTCGGAAGTCTCCGATCATTCGCCCCCAGCGACTCCTTGACCGGTGTTCTAGTGCTTCTTTTCGTCATCACTGTTTGCTTGCACGTTTTCCCGGAATTCCCGAATGCTGCGGCCCAGAGCGCCGCCCACTTCGGGCAGCCGTCCGACGCCAAAGACGATCAAGAAGACGGCCAGTACAATCAGGAGCTCGGGACCTCCCAATCCAAATGGCATTTCCAGTACCTCTTCTCTTCTGTGGCGGCGCCAGCGCAACCGCCTGTGATCGAAGCGAGAATGATTGGCCTGCTGAGGGCTGATCCAGGCAAGGAAAAAGCTGCACTCCGATGCCGACGGAGTCGCCGAGCGCCTCACCAAGATCCATCGCTCTGCTTCACTTTGACGCGAGACGGCCCTAGATGTCAAATTGCGGTGTATAGCGCAAAAAAAGTGGGCAGCACGTGTGGGTGTTGCCTAATCTGCCCTGTGTTTGTGCGGCGGTCCAAAACTCGCCCACGAATCTGCGCTATACACCAAATTGCGGCTTGCCGCCCGTCTCGCCGTAACTCGGAACGAGTGCCGACCATTCGGCCGGCACCTGGTAGGATATGCAAGGGCCGGGAAGGTCATATCAGCCGGCATAAGCCTGCGCCGCTCCCTCGCTACAGGCGCAGCCTTCGCCTCCCAGGCGGTTTAGGAACCCCGTCTCCGCCCCGGCTGAACGCGAATAAGCGCCCCGGGTGGCGGCCGGGCACTCGGGGCGCTGCGATGGCTCATCGAAATCGTGCGAATAGACGCTTCTCCTGATAAACGGTCGAGCATGCCTGGTAACGGAACTCGTACGTAGCCATATCGCGTCGTCTAATCCCCGGCGCGGGCGCCCG
>DOUV01000284.1:0-2027 GCA_003520455.1 Chloroflexota bacterium
TAGACTTTCATCAATATGGTTGCCTGGAGCGCCGGTCAAGTCATCCCGCAGGGGGTGGGAGAGAAGAGTTCCGAAGTCTGGTTCACAGCTGGTACCTGCCTCGATCACCGCTGTCGGAGCGCGCTTTCAGCAAGCACGATCCCTACCAGACTTTGGAAGTCTGACGCCTTGACCGGCGCTAGGCCAGACGCACAACCATCGCCGCGACGATTCCGGCGATCAAGAGCCAGCCGAAGCGTTCGTGGAGCCTGGCAGTGCCGCGGAGTACCTTGTTGAGCGCCTGCGGAGCCTCAGTCGTGAAGGCGTAGCGGATAAGGGTGATCGCCTCCGGGAGCGTCACTAATGGCAAAAGTGCGAACCAGGGTGCGAACCCCGCCAGGACCAGCAGGACCAGCAGCCCATAGCCCCCGCCGACCAACAGGAGGTACTCCCGCCTGCTCGCTCGGCGCCCTAAAATGTTGGCCAGCGTCCGCTTCCCCCGGGCCAGGTCGTCCTCAAGATCGCGCATGTTGTTGACATGCAGAATCGCCGCGACCAGCAAACCGATTGGCAGCGCGAGCAGAATGACGTGGAGCGGGGCCTGTTGCGCCAGCACGTAGTAGCTGCCGACCACCATGACCGGCCCCATGAAGATGAAGACGACCACCTCGCCCAACCCGACATAGGCGAAAGCCTTCGGGCCCGCTGTGTAAAACCATCCCGCCAGGACGCTGAAAATCCCCAGCCAGAGAATAAAGAGCCCGCGAGTCGCAACGAGGTAGAGCCCCAGGGCGGAGCCGACAGCGAAAAAGAACACGCCGCCCCAGAAGACCTGCCGGGGAGTGAGCATCCCCTCTTGCAACGCCCGGTTGGGCCCCAGCGATTCGGGCGTGTCGGTGCCCTTCTTCCAGTCGTAGTAGTCGTTGATCAGGTTTGTCCCGGCGTGGATTGCCACCGCTCCAGCCAGCGCGACGAGGAAGTACCACCAACTCCAGGCACCATCGTACCCGGCCAATACAGCCCCCAGAGTGACCGGCGTGACGCTGGCTGTGAAGCTGAAGGGGCGCACCGCCAGCCACCAGATCCGGGCAAAGCGGCGTACCCGCGGCTCCTGCTCCGGCGAGTGGGGACGGCGCGTCCGGCCCTCCGCAACTCGCCAGGGGATGAGTTGCTGCTCGACCTCCAGCATCGCCAGATTGAAGCCCCACCCCAACAGGGCGACGACGATCAGCCCGGCGAAAATGGTGGGGATGTCGTAGAGTTGGTAGCTCTGCCAGATCAGGGCGCCCAGCCCGCCCTGCGGCAGCAGCAGCTCTGTGCCGACGATCACCGTCAGCGCAAAGCCGAGTCCGAGGTTGACGCCGGTCAGAATGCTCGGCAGGGCGCCGGGCAGCGCCACCGTCCAAACCAGGTCCCAGCCGCGCGCGCCGTTGTTGCGCGCGATGTCGAAGTAGCGTTCGTCAACATTGAGGACCCCGGCCACGGTGTTGATCGCGACGAGGAAAAAGACGGAGATGACCACAACGGCGTACTTGCTGGCCTCGCCCAATCCGAGGAGGATCACGACCATCGGCACGAGTGCGATCTTGGGCACCGGGTAGAGCGACGCCACCAGGGGCGCCAGCAGCAGACGAACCGTCCGGCTGACGCCCATCGCCACGCCCAGCAGCACGGCCGGCACCGCCGCCAGGAGAAAGCCCACCGCCATGCGGCGCAGGGTCGTTGCCGTCGCCGCTACCAGCGTGCCGTCGCGCAGCAGTTCGGCCGTGCGCACCAGGATCTCGCTGGGCGCAGGGAAGAAGCGCGCATCGAGCGCCCCGCTTCGCACCAGGCCCTCCCAGAACAAGAGCAACAGGAGGGGTGATACGAGTTGCAGCAAACGATCTTTCATCGATCACGGTTCCCGAGATGCCACACACCTTCGATCTGCATGGCGCCTACCATTGCCCCTCGAACGACCCTCGCCTCCGAGAGGATGATGCGTTCATATTCCTGCAAGAATGGCGCGTACGCCCCACTCTTACAATGATCCTGTTGGCGAATTGGTA
>DOUV01000284.1:2121-8653 GCA_003520455.1 Chloroflexota bacterium
GCGATTTCGCCAACAGTATCTTACAATACGTGGGATACGCTATCTCCGAGCGAGAGTGCCACACGGGGTGTCATCGTCTGACTCCTGTCCCTGGCCGTTCCTCCTCCGCTCGCGCCGCGTTGACCTCGTCGCGCAGCGTCTCCCAGATCCGGTAGGTCAGTTCACCGAAAGCCGGATCTCGTTTCAGCCGGTACACCTCGCGCGGCCGGGGAAAAGGCACCCTGATCTCATCCTTGATCCGCCCTGGCGCGGCGCTCATCACCAGCACCCGGTCGCCCAGGACCACGGCTTCATCAATCGAGTGGGTAACAAACAGGACCGTCTTGTCGGTCTGATCCCAGATCCGCAGCAGTTCGTCCTGGAGCAGGATCCGGTTCTGCTCGTCGAGTGCACCGAAGGGCTCGTCCATCAGCAGCACCTCGGGGTCATTGGCGAGCGCGCGGCCTAGCGCCACCCGTTGGCGCATGCCGCCCGAGAGTTGGTAGGGGTACGCCTCGGCAAAGGTCGCGAGACCAACCGTGCGAAGCATCCGCGAAACCACAGCCTCTCGGCGACCCGCCGGCACGCCGCGGACCCGCAGTCCGTATTCGACATTCCCGTGAACCGTCATCCAGGGAAAAGTCGAATCGCCCTGGAAGACCAGACTGTTGAAGGGGCGCGCCGAGTCGCTCGGCTCGGCGCGGCGCAACGTACCGGCCGTGGGCGTCTCCAACCCGGCGATCAGCCGCAGCAGCGTGCTCTTGCCGCACCCGCTCGGTCCCACGATGCAAACGAACTCACCCGCGCGCACTTCCAGGTCAAGTGGTCCCAGGGCCGCAATCGCGCGATTGCCGGGACCGGGAAAGGTCTTGGTGAGATTGTGGGCTTGAATAATCGGCCCGTTGTTCATCGCCACTCATCCTTGCAACCGGAGTAAAAAGTTGGAATACTTGAAGGTTGAAGGCCAGAACATCAAAGGATAGTAAAATCAATGAAGTTGTTGCGGTTTGGACGAAGAACCTGCAACCTTCCAACCTTCAATCCGTCCAACTATCCCAACCGCACCCCATAATCCTTACTGGCGTAATCGTAGAGTTCACGCGCCGCCTGAGCCGCGACCAGCGTGGTCAGCCCGCGGTACTGGGGCTTGATCTGGCTGAGTTGGATCATGAAGCGGATTGAGCCAATCTGCACGTGACCGTAGAGACTCCAGCGCTCCTCACGCTCGAGGAGGGTGAAGTCGGCCAGAAACTCGGGCATATACCGTTTGAGGTGGGCCGCGGCAGCCTCCAGGTCGTCGACGACGAACCCCAGGTGGTGGATTCGGCTGGGCGCGGGCGGGGCCAGAGGCGCGGCCGGGTCGAAGTCGAAGAGGAAGAGCGCGGTGGTGCCGCTGGTGACCACGGTGAGATGCTCGTCGTCGCGGACCACGGCCAGGCCGAGCCCATCGGCGAAGAAGCGCCTCGCGGCCGCCCGGTCCTCCAGCGCCAGAGCCAGGTGATCGAAGCCATAGTTGGTGAAGGGGCGAACCTCGTCCATCGCCAGCGGCGTCGCTTCAACCTCGAAGTCGGCATCGCCGTAGTGGACCACAATCTCGTAGAGAAACATGTCGGGGTAGATCAGATCGCCGCTCTTGCGAACTGAGAGGCGCTGATTGCTCAAGATCTCGTGAGGCAGCAGCCGGTCCAACGCCAGATGGACGACATCGTGAACCGGCACCTCACCGCTGTAGGTCTGGCCCCCATTGACAGTCAAGCGAACCGTCGTAGTCTCACTCATCTTCTGACACTCCCACTCTCGATTCCTGGAGAGGATTTTGAATCGCAAAGACGCAGAGAGGCAAGTAGCCCTCTTCTAAACCCATCTTTGCCCCTTCAACCTCCGCTCTCTACTTGCGCCCACTGCCCAATGCGGGCGTCACGTTTCACGTCTCGCGCATCACGTTTCACTTCACCCACTCGAGCGGCCCGCCAAGTTCCTTCACCGCCTCGTCAGCATAGCTTTGGTTCACAAAGCGAGCCAGATCGATGTCTTTATCATAGTTCAACTCGCCTTGAGCGCGGAAAAAATCCTGGAGGGCCATCAAGTCATTGAGCGGCACAACACCGTTGGGATCGTGATACGATCGATTGGCGCGCTTGACGACATCGGCCGGAACCTTGGTGTACTTCTCGATGATCGCGAGGTTCTGCGGATCGTACCATTTGTCGCCCAGAAGGTCGCGAGCGCCGCGAAGGTAGGCTTTCACGAATCTCCTCGCGAGGTCCGGATGTTCTTGACCCCACGGCTTATTGTAGTAAACAACTGTCGGGGTGAAATCGCTCAGGAAATCCTGCGTCAGACGCGCGATCAGCCCTTGATCCTCGGCCAGAGTCGCCAGCGGTTCACCCAGAATGGCCCCATCGAGCGAGCCGTTCTCCAGCGCGGGCGCGACCTCCCGGAACCCGACGCCCAAGACCTCGACATCCTTGAAGTCCAGGCCGCCCTGCTGCAGGGCTTTCCAGAGCCAGTACTCAGTTGCCGCCCCCCTGGAATTGGTGGAGACCTTTTTCCCCTTGAGGTCGCTCATCGTGGTCAGCTCACCACTGTCGAAGCGCTTCTTGCTGACTACGAAGGGGCTCGTCAGAGGCGGGCGCTCGGTGTGTAGCGGTGCCACGATCTCAAACTCGATCCCGCGAGCCACCGCATTTAACATGCCGGCCCCGATGCCACCGCCCGCGACATCGAAATTGCCGGCGGCCACCTGAACAACATTGTCCGAACCACCTTCAACCGGCTGGAGCTCAACCTGGATGCCCTCGTTGGCGAAGTACCCCTTCTCGATAGCAATGTAGAAGGGGGCATAGATCGTCACCGGCACATACCCAACCCGAACCGTCTCGAGCGCGGCCGCCGGAGCCTGGGCCGACGCGGTGGGCGCTGCCGTTGCCGTTGAAGGCGCCGCGGTTCCGCCACAGGCGGAGAGAACAATGCCCAGAACGGGCGCGAGGATGAGCAGAAAACGTGTCATAGGATTCAGCCTCCCCAGCCGCGGATAGTTTCTGTAACTTCTGAAAATAGTGTAACACATATCTTGACAAGTCCCAAAAATTGAGTGCGCTGGCGTGACAAGCCGGCGCGCCCGTGCTACAATCCACCCCCGATGGAGCCCGGCTTCCACTATGAGATCGCGACCTCTTTCCGTAAAGCTCTTCAACTCGATGAGGAGGACGACGACCTCCAGGCGTGAGTGCGCTCGTCGGTGCACTTTTCGTTCGCAATGGCAAGAGCACAACACTGAACTGGCAGTCAACCGATCTTCAAGCAGACCTCTCACTGTTTCTGGCTCAATTTGCTACTGTCGTAGCCCAAAGGAGGTGCCAATGCCAACTGAAGCTGCGGCACAGGACGCCGCCCGCCCGCAAACATTCGAATTCCAGGCCGAGATTCGCCAACTCCTCAACATCCTGATCCACTCACTCTACACCGAGCGCGAGATCTTCGTGCGAGAGCTGATCTCCAACGCTTCCGACGCTCTCAACCGGTTCCAATTCGAGATGCTGACGCGCCAGGCCGAGGAGGCGCTCGATCCGGAGGCCGAGCTGGCGATCCGCATCACGGCCGACGAAGCGGCCCGCACGCTGACGATTAGCGACACCGGTGTGGGGATGACTCAGACAGAATTGGTGGAGAACCTGGGCACTATCGCCCATTCGGGCGCCGCGACCTTCCTCCAGGCGCTCAAGGAGCGGCCGCAAGCCGGCGGCGAGATCATCGGCCAGTTTGGAGTGGGCTTCTACTCGGTGTTCATGGTCGCGGACAAAGTTGAGGTCATGTCGCGCTCGTTCCGCCCCACTGCCGAACCCGCGCGTTGGGTCTCTACCGGCGGCCAGACCTACGAAATCACCCCGGCGCTCAAGACGACACGGGGCACTGACATCATTATCCATCTCAAAGAGGACGCCGCCGAGTTTGCCTCGCCGTGGCGGGTGGAGCAGATCATCAAGAAGCACTCCGATTTCGTCTCCTACCCGATCTACGCCGCCGAGCGCCAGGTCAACCGCCGGACGGCACTCTGGCGCAAGCCACCGCGCGAGGTCAGCGACGAAGAGTACATCGAGTTCTACAAACAGCTCACGCTCGACTTTGAGGAGCCACTGCTGCACGTCCACGTGGCGGCCGAGGCACCTGTGGATGTTCACGCGATCCTCTACGTCCCCGCCCGGCGCGAGCGGGGCTTCCTACGCCTGCACACCGACTACGGCCTCAAGCTCTACTCACGCAAGGTGCTCATCCAGGAGTACAACAAGGATCTCCTCCCAAATCACCTCCGCTTTGTGGAGGGCGTGGTGGATAGTGAGGATCTGCCGCTCAATATCTCGCGTGAGTCGGTGCAGAGTAACCGCGCCATCGAGCAGCTTCGCCGTACGCTCACCGGCAAGCTGCTCAAAGAGTTACAGCAACTCGTCGAGCAGGCACCGGAGCGCTACAGCCAGTTCTGGCGCGAGTTCGGTCTCTTCCTCAAGGAGGGCATGGCCGCCGATCCGGCCGCCCGGAGCGAGTTGACGCCACTGCTGCGCTTCCGCTCCTCCAAGACGGAGGGCGACGAATTGATCTCGTTGGCGGGCCATAAAGCACGGATGGCCGAGGAACAAAAAGCGATCTACTACTTGCTGGCCGACGACCTCAACACGGCCCGTCGCAGCCCCCACCTCGACGCCTTCCGAAGCCGCCAGTTCGAGGTGCTTTTCCTGACGGACCCACTGGACAGCTTCATGCTTACCGGCTTCCGCGAGTTCGAGGGGATCCCACTGCGCAACGTGGACGACCCCACGCTCGACTTGCCACCGGCGCCCAATGAGGCAGCCACCGAACGGGCCGAGTCTGCCCCGCCTGAGGAGCTTGCCGCGCTGATCGAGCGTGCCAGGGCGATTCTAGGCGAGCGGGTCACCGACGTCCGCGAGGGCGCCTACCTCACCAGTAGCCCGGTGCGGTTGGCGGCCACCGAGGCGAGCCAGGCGCGCGAGATGCAGCGGGTCTACCGCCTGCTCGATCAGCCGTACGAGGTTCCGAAAGGCATTTTGGAGCTGAACCGCAGCCATCCGCTGATCCGCCACCTGGCACATCTGGCGGCCACCCGCCCGAATGACGAGCTCCTCAGCGCGGCGATCGAGCAACTCTACGACAACGCTCTGCTGCTGGAAGGCTGGCATCCGAACCCGGCCGAGATGGCGCCTCGCATCCAACAGCTCCTCGAAATCGCAGCGGCGGCCCGCGCCACGAGTTGACTGCTGGCACGGTCCCTGCTATGATTGAGACCAGATAGCTGGGGAGTAGCCTGTTGGCGCGTGTCACTCTGAGCTGGCCCGGAGCCATCGAGAGTGAACTGAAGCGCCGGAGCGACTCGTCGTCAGGACAGGGCACCCGGAGTGCCCTCGGTGAGTCGCCAGCGGGGTGTGCTGAGGCGAGACCACTACGACACAGTTGTGCCGTAGGGGCTCGCCTTTTTGTGTGCCCTGCGGCCGGACTATATGGGGAGTGCAATGGCGACCAACATCTGGTTCTGGATTCTCTTCAACGCCTTCGTTCTAGTGCTCCTGGCGTTAGACCTGGGCGTCTTTCACCGCAAGGCCCACGCGGTCAGTACGAAAGAAGCCGCCGCGTGGAGCGTGGTCTGGATCACACTGGCGCTGCTCTTCAACATCGGCGTCTATTTCGTCGCGGGCAGGGAACCGGCACTGGAGTTTCTCACCGGCTACCTGATCGAAAAATCGCTGAGCGTGGACAACATTTTTGTCTTCGTCCTCCTCTTCGCCTATTTCAACGTGCCGGCCGCCTATCAACACCGCGTGCTCTTCTGGGGCATTCTGGGTGCCCTGATCATGCGCGGCGCCCTCATCGGCATCGGGGCCTACCTGATCGAGCAGTTCCACTGGGTACTCTACATCTTCGGCGCCTTCCTGATCTTTACTGGCTTCCGTATGGCCTTCCAAAGGGAGCAGGAGATCGACGTCGAGAGCAATGCCGTCGTGCGCCTGGTCCGCCGGATCCTCCCGATCACTTCACACTACCGGGGCACCAGGTTCTTCATCCGCGAGGCCGGGCGGCTCGTCGCCACACCACTATTGGTCGTCCTGCTCGTGGTCGAGACGACCGACCTGATCTTCGCGCTCGACTCGATCCCGGCGATCTTTGCCGTGACCCAGGATCCCTTCCTGGTCTACACCTCGAACGTTTTCGCCATCTTGGGCCTGCGTGCGCTCTACTTTTTGCTGGCCGGCGTCATCGAGAGGTTCCACTTCCTGAAACTCGGCCTGTCGGTGATCCTGGTCTTCATCGGCACGAAGATGCTCATCGAGAACCGCTACCCCATCCCAATTACCGTTTCGCTCGGGGTTGTCGCCGCCGTCCTGGTCATCTCGGTGCTTGCATCGCTGCTCTTCCCCAAGGCCGCCCAGGTCGAGACGCCGGTCGACGGGTCGCCGCTCGAGCTTCGGCGCGGCAGCGCGCCACCGTTCGAAACAGAGCGCGGCGACTAAGGGACGCGCCGCTCTGGAGATCGGCGGGGAATGCC
>DOUV01000284.1:8689-12077 GCA_003520455.1 Chloroflexota bacterium
GCCACGAAATCACGATACGAGGAGCGCGAACGGCTTCTGTTCGCGCTCCTCGCAGGTCGGGCCTGGTGTGCCGGATTGTCGCTCGTCACCCGCCGACAGTCCGAGCTGAGAGAACAGGCTGCTCTTTTGACAAATCCCTCGACGTCCCCTATGCTCGGGGCAGCCACACCCTCAGGAGGAGCTGGCTTCTCGAGCGATGACTGACTTCGGCAACTCGATCCGGCGCGCTCGGACCACGAGCCGCCGGAGAGTTCGTGGGCACGCTTCTCATTGGCTCCCTTTCCGCCGCGACCTCGGCCTGCAACTTCTTGCTCTCTACCTTCTCTTCGTCGGCCCCGTGATTGCCGCAGCGCTGATCTTCGATTCCTTCGCCGGTGTGCGCCTTCAGCGTGACGTCAAGGCTGCCGACCTGGCCCTGGCCCAGTCCATCGCCCTCGAAACCGACGCCTCGCTCCAAAACGCACTCCACACGGTGGCACAACTCTCGCTCACGCCTGAAGTGCAGTCCGCCGACCTGGCCCGCCTCGCCGCCCTCTTCGGCCCCATCACGACCGGGCGCAGCGAAATCAACCTCATCTATCTACTCGACGCCAACGGCATCATGCTGTATCACTACCCCGAGGGACCGGGAAGTACGGTGGGAACCGATTTCTCATTTCGGGAGTATTTCCAAGAGGCGCTCATCTCGCGCGAGCCGCTCATGTCGATCGGGCGGATCTCACCCACCACTGAGCAACCGGTGGCCACGGCCGTGATGCCGGTGCGCGGCCCGGACGGCGAGTTCCGTGGCCTCGTGGCGACGAACCTGGCGCTGCAGCACCTGAGCACCACGCTCGGCCAGATCGCGGCCAGTTCAACCGGGGGGCTGCGCGTGAGCATCCTCGACTCGAGCGGGCAGATCGTCGCCGATGCCGATCCCGAGCGGCTGCTCTCCGACGCGCGCAACGACGTTCCGGCGGAAGTGGCGGCGGTCCTGGGAGGAGCATCCGCCGCCACAGTCGGGCGCGACCAGGCCGGGCGTGAGTGGCTTCGCAGTTACGTCCCCATCTCCTCCGCGGGCTGGGGCGTCCTGGTCCAGCGCCCGGCCGACCTGGCCTTCGCCTCACTCCGCGCCTTCCACGGTGGCTTGCTCGTCGCCATCAGCGTCTTCCTGATCGGCGGCCTATTCTTCTGGTCGATGCTCTCGCGCCGGGTTATCGCGCCGCTCGAACACCTGGCCGCCTTCAGCGCCTCGATCGGTCAGCGGGCCGTCGCCCCGAGCGACCGCGCCCACCTCACCGCACTCTCCACTCGCCCCGACCAGATGGGCCATCTGATCCGGTCCATCACGCGGATGGAGCAGGATATCGAGCGGCGTTTTACCGAGGTTGCCACCCTGCTCGACACCAGTACCGCTGTCGTCTCCACGCTCGATTCCGAGCGGGTGCTCGACACCATCCTCGAGCAGGTTCGGCGTTTGCTGGACGTGAACACCTGCGCCATCGTCGCCCTCGATCAGCGCGCGGGCGAATTTCGTATCCGCGCCTCGCGCGGCCTCTCGGCCGACTATGCCCACCGCGTGCGCATCCTGCCCACCGAGCCGACCTCGCCCTCTATGCGCGCCATCCGCACCGGGCGACCCGTGCAGGTCAGCGATACCGAGAGCGAGCCGGACTTCCACCCAATGCTCCGTGAGCGGGCCCGCACCGAAGGATATCGCTCGTTGGTCGCCGCGCCACTCGTGGCTCGTCACGCGCCAGCCGCGGCGCTCCTCATCTACCGCCGCGACCCCCACCGCTTCTCGCCCGAGGAGATCAACCTCATCGCCAACTTCGCCAACCATGCGTCGATGGCCATCGAGAACGCTGCGCTGTTCGCCCTCTCCGACGAAAAACTTCGCGAGCAAACCCGGATCCTCGAAGCCATCGTCCAATCGCTCAACGACGGCTTGATTCTCGAGAGCCCGGACGGGCGCGTCCTGTACGCCAACCGGCGCATCTGCGAGCTGGCCGACATCGCACCTGAGGCCGTGCCCACCCAAAACGCCGCCGCCCTCCGCGCTCGCCTGCTTACCCGCCCGGCCGTGGACCGGCCACCGTCTGCCCGGGCATCCGCTGCCTCGCCGGGAAATGACGGTGAAATCACCCTGCTCCACCAGGGTCGCCTCCTCGATCTGCGCCTGGAATCGTTCGACGTCACCGATGAGCGTGGCCAACTCATCGGCCGGGGTCAGCTCTGGCTGGATGTGACGCGCGACAAAGAACTCGATCGGATGCGCTCGGCCCTCATTGCTACGGTCTCGCATGAATTGCGCACGCCGTTGGCCGCCATCAAGGGCAATCTCTCGAGCCTGCTCGCCGACGATGTGATCTGGGATGCCGAGGCCGAGCGCGAATTTCTGCAGGTGGCGCTCACCGAGAGCGATCGGCTGAGCGCCCTCGTCACCGACCTGCTCGACCTCTCGCAAATCGAGGCCGGGACGCTCGTCGTCCGGCGAGAGCCCTGCACCTTGCGAGAGCTCGTCAGCCGGGCTGCCGCCCGTGCCCGCCCGGGCGAGCGCCTGCGCCTCGACCTCCCACCCAGCCTCCCCATTCTCCATGCCGACCCGGCGCGCATCGAAGCGGTGCTCCGGAACCTGATCGAGAATGCCGTCAAGTACTCGCCACCGGATTCACCCATTCGCCTCTCGGCCGAGCAGGTGGATGGCCACTTCCTCGTGCGCGTGTCCAACACCGGCCCCGGTATCTCACCCGAGCACCGCGAGAAAATCTTCGATCGCTTTTACCGGATCAACTCCGGTCTCACCCGCCCAACCGGGGGCGCGGGACTTGGCCTCGCCATCTGCCGGGGCTTCGTGCAAGCGCACGGTGGAAGAATCTGGGTGGAGCCCCGCGAAGCAGGGGCCGAGTTCGCCTTCACGTTGCCGTTGTAGAGCCAATTGATTATCGCTCTTGTTGGAATACGGTCCGCTGGGGTCGGGGCGGAGGTCCGACGCACTTCGGAAAGTGCGTCGGACCTGATCCGCGCAATCGTCTCGCCGCCGCATTCAACCGCAGTGGACACTGGATAGATCACCAATGGACTCGATAGTGTCGTAGATGAGCAGTACCGATTTGGAACGAGTGGGACCTGAGTGATTGTCGCCGGGGAAATTCCCGATTGGTCCTCCGCCGGCGCAGATGACGGGAGGGCACCGGGAGGATGTGGAAATGAGTAGCCAACTCGACAATGTGCCCCACACGCGGACGGCGGTGCTTGTCGTAGACGACGAGCAACCGCTGCGTGACTTCGTTCGCAAGAACCTGGAAGCGCGCGGCTTTACCGTCCACGCCGCTGCCAATGGCCTCGAGGCGCTCGCAATCTTCAACACACAGCCGCTCGACCTCATCATCCTCGACGTGATGATGCC
>DOUV01000660.1 GCA_003520455.1 Chloroflexota bacterium
ACAGAAGATGCCATTTCTACCTTCGTACTGCGGGTTGAAGGCATTTTCAGCGAAGAACGGGAAATGTGGCGCGACCAGGCCACACAGATTCAGATGTCGAGCGAACAGGCGATTTTTTCCAGCCAGAACGCGCCAGGAAGCACATCACAGGCTATACGGGTACGCAAATACGATGGCGGCGTGGGATAACCAGACTTCACACTAACATATCCAGCTTGGTTTGGGCGTGCATTGCCGCCCCAATCAGGCAGACGTCATCACCAAGCCGCGCCGGGCGAATAAGGTCAGCGGGCAGAAACAGGGGGTCTATCACATTTTCAGCCAGGATGCGTCGTACAGGGTCAAATATCAGATTGCCCAGCAATGCTACGCTGCCACCAATCACGATAACGCGGGGGTTGAACAGATGCACAAGGCTGAGTAACCCCCACCCTAACCATTCTCCCGCTTCCGTAATGACCGCCAACGCCAGGGCATCCCCCTGAGCCGCCGCTTCGCCCACCTCCCGACCGTCCATGACGGTCAGCCCCCGTAAGGATGATGCGGTATCACCTGTTGCCAGCCTTGCCTGCGCCAGCCGCCCAATACCCGTACCGGACGCCAGCGCTTCCAGGCTGTAGAAACGCCCATCAGCGTGCCGGAATTTCATATGACCGGGTTCAATTGCCAACCCCCGCCAGCCGGTGAATAACTGCCCGTTAATCACTGCGCCACCGCCAATGCCCGTACTCACCGTGAGGTAGAGCGCCGGGTCTGCGCCCCGAGCTGCGCCTCGGTGGTATTCGGCCAGTGCGCCCAGGTTGGCATCATTTTCCATGTAAACCGGCACCCCGTTGAAGGCTTGCGCAATTCGCTCTGCAAGAGGAACGTTGTCCCAATCAGGCAGAGTAGCGGCATTCAAGATCAGACCGGTGTACGCTTGCGGGCCAGGGGCACAGATGCCGATGGCGTCAATCCCCCCATTCTGCTCTGGAACTACTTCCCGTGCCAGGGTGATAATTCGTTCAATTATCGAGTCTAAACCCTCTTCACGCCGAGTAGCACCATCCACCCGCGCCAGCATATTAAGCTGCATATCGAACCAGGCTGCTCGTGTTTGAGTTCCACCAAAATCAATCGAAAGAATACCCATCTCAGCCAAATCCCCATATGCACCAACTTAAGGAGTGAGGTATGCTCAAGGTTGCTTAAGACCAGAGACAGGAAACCCCACTCCTATGACAACAATAGCCGAACTGGCCCAGATCATGCAAGCGTTGTTAACGACAACAGCAGACGCAGTGGCAAAAAAACGGGATTCATCCAACGGCAGCGCACCGTAACCGGTGCCGGTTTCGCGCAGACAGTGGTACTGGGGTATCTGGCGAACCCGGAGGCTACGCGGGAGGAACTGCATCAGACGGCTGCTGGGGCGGGGATGACATTGAGTACCCAGGGGTTGGACAAGCGGTTCACACCCAAAGCGGCTTACTTTCTGGATAGTCTGTTGGCGGAAGCGGTGACGCAGATGGTTGGGGTCATCCCCCAGGCGCAGGGGTTGTTAGCCCGATTCGCGGGGGTGTACATTGCCGATTGTTCGCAGGTGGCCTTGCCAGAGGCGCTGGCCGGCATGTTCCGGGGGAACAATGGCGAGCAGGACGCGGCGGTGAAGGTGGCGGTGCAGATCGAGATGAACAGTGGACAACTGGGCTTGTGGTGGCATGATGGGGTCGTCCACGATCAACGCACCGGAGTGAGCGCCCATAGCCTACCACCGGGGACGGTGCGTTTGAATGACCTGGGGTTCTTTAACCTGGCGACCTTCGCCGAGGATGAGCGCAATCAGGTGTACTACTTCAGCCGTTACAAAGTCGGCACCCTGGTCTACACCACGGACGGGATGCCGCTCGACGTGGTGAAATACCTGAAGCAGCAGGGGGAGCAGGGTTGTGATCTGGCGGTGCAGTTAGGCGCTGATCGCTTGCCCTGCCGCCTGCTGGCCTTACCCGTACCGCCGGAACAAGTGGGTAAGCGCCGCAAACGGTTGGAAGAAACGGCCAAACGGAAACAGCAACCGGTGAGCGCACGGGCGCTGGCACTGGTGGCGTGGACGATTTATGTGACCAACATCCCGCGGGAACAGTTGAGCCTGCGAGAGGCGGCTATCCTGGGTGGCACGCGCTGGCAGATTGAGTGTCTGTTCAAGTTGTGGAAAAGCAGCGGCGGCTTAGCCGACAGCCGCAGTCAGGATCCGCAGCGGGTGTTATGCGAGTTCTACGCCAAATTGCTGGCTGTGCTCGTGGCGCACTGGTTACTGGTCGTCAGTTGTTGGCAGCGCCTGGATCGCAGTCTGCACCGGGCGACACAAGTGCTGCGGAAACAGGTTTTGGCCTTGCTCAATGCCTGGACAGAACTGCCTCTGCTGACGCGGGCACTGGAACAGACGGCAGCCATCATCCGGACAACTTGCGGGATGTCCAAACGTCACACGCATCCCCTGACCTTTCAGCGTTGGCTGGAAGTGGAGACCGTTGATGGCTAAAGTTGGTGCATATGGGGAGTGCATATTGGCGCTCCCCTGATGTATCCCATCATGGTTCCTTGTTCGGTGCTAGGTTTCCAATACCCGCTTCAATAGTGAACTTTGATTGCCCTTCAGTAGCACATCAGCTTCCTCATAAGCGGAAACATCCTCACTGGCACAGGCGTGAGCACCGCCATCCGGCCTGGTCAGCTAAGATGAATGACCTTCTCTGCGGAGTAGAGTCTAAGTGTTGTCAGGATGCACCACCGTGAAAGCCCAAATTGCCGCGCTGCCGTAATTGTTGGGGTGCGCGCACGAAAGCAGCACGATTCGCGCTTTACATCGGCATAATGCGCCTGTGTACGGAAGTTCCCGCTGCCCGCGTTACCCGCCCCACACAAAATATCGCCTAACTCAAACGGAAAATAAGCGGTCATATTGTGCTGCTGCTCATTTCACTACGGATGTTTTACAGCGCCGCCACCGCCGGGATAATCTCGCGCCCAAAAATTTCCAACGGCGAAATGTCCTCAACATTTGGCATGTTGAAAATCAGGTGCTGTATGCCCAGCCCAGCCATTTCCTGGCATAGTGCGATCACGCCCGCAGTGGAATCCTGCCCTGGCGCGAGGTGGATAGTTGCCAACCCGGTGCGCTCAATTGTCTCGTAGTCACGCCCCACTGTATCGCAATGGCCTTTCAGGATGTCGAGTTTCTGGCGAACTATATCGGCCCCGGCACGGACAAACAGGTTGCAGGCGTCGGCGTACTGGGCCACCAGCCGCAGCGTCTTCTGCTCGCCCATACCGCCAATCACAACCGGCGGATGGGGTTTCCGAAGCGGCTGAGGACTGTTGATCGTCTCAGCCAGCTGGTAGTGTTTCCCGTGGTATGGTCCGACCTCGCTTGACCACATCTGATGGACGATCTGTAACGCTTCCTCTAGTTGCTCGAAGCGTTCCGTCAGCGGCGGAAATGGGACGCCCAGCCCGTGAGCCTCTCGTTCATACCAGGCCGCGCCGATGCCGCAGTAGGCTCGCCCCCCTGAGAGCACGTCAAGCGTCGAGACGGTTTTCACCAGGATCCCGGGGTACCGGTAAATTACGCCGCCGACGAGCGCCCCGAGCGATACCCGCTCCGTGATGGCCGCCAGGTAGGCCAGCGTGCTGTAACTCTCGAGCATCGGGTCCTCAACCGGGCCCAGTTGCTCCAACTGAAAGAAATGGTCCATCATCCAGAGACTGGCAAAGCCAAGTGCGTCGGCGGCGTGACCGATCTCGGACAACCGCGACCGTAACTCACGCGGACCACCGGGCCAGTCAAACCGTGGAAGCTGTAATCCAACACGCATGGTATCAACCTCTCGCGCAAGAGCTGTATTCGCCCGTTCGAACGTGTGTCACGGGCGAGAGTTGAGCTGAGAACAGGCCGGCAAAGAGGGCGGGGCACCGGAGTCCGCGCGTCTTGAGTTCAGGCCGCGTCAGGCACGAACGTCGGGCCAGGAACGTACCGGTAGCGTTCGCGGAGGTCCTCCGGGAGCCTGACCCCCAGGCCGGGACTGCGCGGCAGAATGACGTGACCATCCTCGAGGGCCAACGGTTCGGACAGCAGTTCCTCGCGGAGGGGGTAGGTCGCCCGGGAATGCTCGGCAAGCACGCAGCCGGGTGTACTGACGGCAAAGTGAAGGTTGGCCATCATTCCCACTCCCGTCCACCAGATATGCGGGATGAGCGGCACATGGCGGTACTCGGCCAGGGCAGCAATTTTCCTGGCCTCGGTCAGACCACCCGCTACCGTGACGTCCGGTTGCAATATGTCCAGAGCACCCGCATCCAACCAGGTCTGAAACTCGTAGCGTGTAGCCAGATTCTCGCCGGCGGCGACGGGGACGTCCACAGCCCTGGCCACCGCTGAGTGGGCGGCGAGATCGTCGGCGCCGCACGGCTCTTCCAACAGGTAGGCCCCGAACTCCTCCGCGAGGCGCGCGACTTGCACCGCGGTCGGCACAGGCCAGGGTTGCGGGGCCACAGCCTGGGCAGCATCGACCAGGAGATCCACCCTGGCGCCAATCGCTTCACGAATCGTCCCGAGCAGCAGCCGCTCGTGAGCCAGGTCTGGGGCGGCGCCCATCTGGAAGCCCCCGCCACCGGGGTAGGTCGCAGCCCCGAGCTTGATCTTGACGGCCGTGAAGCCTTCGTCCACCGCTCGCTGCACGTCGGCCAGGAGCGCCGCTGCCTGCTTGGGGATAAAACTGGCGTAGACCCGTAGCCGGTCGTGGTAGAGCCCCCCCAACAGGTCGTAGACCGGGACGCCTGCTGCCTGGCCGGCCAGATCCCAGAGCGCGCTATCGATAGCGCTGATCACACCCATGGCCAGCCCGCGCCGGCCCCATCCGATTGAAGCGGCGTACAGGCGCTGCCAGAGGCGCTCCGTGTTGAGGGGGCTCTCGCCCCGCAGCAAGCCCTTGAAGCGCGCGACCATCGGCTCGACGCCGTCGGGAAGGAAGATGGCGCTCCCAACCTCGCCAAGTCCGGTCAGGCCCTCATCAGTACTCACCTGGACCAGGGCCGCATTGCGGCGCACCACGCGCCCGCCGGCGAAGTGAGGTTGCTCTGTCTCTGGATAGGTGTAGCTGAGCAACAGGGGGACGACGTCTACAATCTTCATGACCCGGCTCCTCTCATCCGGCGATGATGTCTACCGCCGCCGGCGATCCAGTCACTCGTCCGTCCGGTTACGCGCCCGTGAGTGGCAGTTTGAACAGATCGATGGCTGTCTGGTGGAAGACCTGGCGAAGCTCCTTTTCATCCAGGTCCAATGAACAGTAGCGGGTGATCTCGACCGGCATGTTCAGGATGCTATCGGTCCCGAACATGATCCGTTCACTCCCCAGGGTCTTGATCATCCGTCGCAGAGAGGTGACCGGCGTCCACGACGTTTCCAGCCAGACGTTCTTGAACGCCATCGCCACCGCCATGGCGTCGAAGGCCTGCAGCGCGAACCCACTGTGGGCGATGACGATTGGCAGGTCTGGGTACCGGAGGGCATAGGGGATCACAACGGCGGGCCCGGCGGCGTTTATACTCATCCCGGTATGCACCATCACGGGAACCCCCAGCGAGTGGGCCGTGGTGTAGATCAGATCGGAGGCCGCCGTCAAGGGCATGACGACATGGGCCACGGGATGGCACTTCAAGGCAACAAAGCCTAGATCCTTGATACAGCGCTCCATCTCGCGCTGGTACTCGTCCGGGTCCATGTGAGGGTTCAGGCTGGCCAGACCCCAGATGCGCCCCGACTGTTTCTGAGCCATAGCCGCGATCCGATCATGCGCTCGCGGCAGATTGGGATCGCCGGGGAATGGTTGGACGATGGCCACATCGATCTGGTTCGCATCCATCGCCCGGATCAGCTCATCCTCCGATTGAGCGATATTCAAGATGCGGTCCTCGCCGACGTGGACATGGGTATCGATGATCAACATGGGCCTCTCCTCAGAAGAACCACGACGCGCAGTGGTCAGAACGCTGGCGGGTTCAGGGTGCTCTCTTCACCAGGCGGGCACCGGCTTCCAGGTCGGGCCTGGTCGGAACGGGTACTGCTCTTCGATACCTGGCGGGAGATGCACGCCCAATCCCGGCGTCCTCGGCATGCGTAAATAGCCGTCCTCCACCTCCAGTGGCGCGAGCAGCAGGGCCTCGCGCAGGGTGAAGGGTGCCCGCGAGAACTCAGTGATTATGCAGCCCGGCGTCGAGGCGATGAAGTGGAGGGTCGCCATCAGTCCGACCCCGGACCACCAACAGTGGGGGGCGATCGGAACGCCGCGCACGCCGGCCAGCGTCGCGATTCGTTTGCACTCGTTCAGGCCGCCCGCGTGGATCACATCAGGCTGCAGAATGTCGGCGGCGCGCCGTTCGATGAGAGCGGCAAAGTCGGTCAGGGTCGCGGTCGCCTCCCCTACAGCGATGGGAACATCCACGGCAGCTGCCACCGCCGCCAGGCCGTCGAGATCATCCGTGCGATATGGATCCTCCAGCCAAAAGACATCGTACTCCTGCAACTCGCGGGCGACGCGAATGGCCGTGCCGACCGACCAGGGAGAGGGGGCCTGGCTCTGTCCGGCGTCCACCAACAGGTCCACATCAGCACCGATCGCCGCACGAGCCACGCGGACGACCTCGATGTCAGGCGCTATCGATCGAGAAGTCTCCCTCCTGGACCCATCCGCTCCCGGGAACGCCTGACCGATGCGGACCTTGACCGCGGTGTAACCCTCCGCGACAAACCCCCGCAACTGATCAGTGAGCTGGTCGAGGGGCTTCGCTACGCCACCGGCGTAGAGGCGCAGGCGATCATAGTACAGACCGCCCAGCAGATCGTACACCGGTTGGCCCGTGGCCTGGCCGAGGAGGTCCCACAGGGCAACCTCCAGCCCACTGATGACGCCGACCGCCAGGCCGCGCTGGCCCCAGTACGTCGAGGCACGAAACATCTTTTCGCAGAGCGAGCGGATGCGAGTCGGGTCCTGGCCCATGAGAAGGGGGCTCAAGCGCTCGACGAAGATGGGCACGGCTTCGGGGAAAAAGGCGCCATCTCCAATCTCACCGAGCCCGGTCAACCCCGCATCGGTGGCGAGCTGCACCAGGGCCACATGCTTTCGCAGACCCACTCCACCGGGAAACACGGGGCGGTCGTCGGATGGGTAGTCACAGCTTAAAAGAATCGCCCGCACGTCGGTTATCTTCATTCAGCAGCCCCCTTTGTCTCAGCCCCATTCGCCGGTTTGGATCAATCTCGGCTCGGAAACGGCCAGCGTCCTTCCGTCTCCAGGATCTTGCGCAGGCCGGCGTCTTCGAGGAGAACTTTCACCTCGGCGGGCGACTTGCGGCGCGCAGGCCACTCGGTGGTATTGGAAATACGCAACAGGAGGCGCGCCGCCAGGATTGCATCGCGCCGCAAATGGCGGATCGACGCCTTATCCAGGGTGTCGGCCGCCGTGTGACTCCAGCCGCGCACGGGCATTTGCCCCATGGGCAAGAGGGCGGCGCTGGGAACGCCTTCTTCAACGAAAGGGTACATGTCAGAGTACAGCGCCACATAATTATCCACCGGCACCGGATCCCGCATGTCTTTGACCATACCCCGCAGGGGCAACACCAGGTCAACCCAGCCCTGGACAGCCACGCCCAGCTCGGATTCACGGCCTGCGCCGTCCAGATTGAGCATGAGGGCCATGGTGTTCAACTCGTCGCGGTGGGTATCTACGTACTGGTGCGAGCCGATCAGGCCCATCTCCTCGCCTGCGAAGCAGACGAAGCGCACGCCCACCCCGATGGCCTCGGGGTGGCGGGCCAGGACGCGGGCCGCCTCGAGCATCACCAGCGTCCCGGCGCCGTTGTCCATCGCACCGGGAGAAATATCGTGGCTGTCGTAGTGAGCGCCGACAATGATGACTCTGCCCTTCACCCGGCCAGGGATCTCACCGACGAGATTTGAGCTCGG
>DOUV01000656.1 GCA_003520455.1 Chloroflexota bacterium
CCGGGCGCGCAGTAGCCCATCATGTAGGAGCCGGCGGCGATGACCAGCGTGTCGCCGCCGGCGATGCGCGGCGTGCCGTCCGGCGGCAGGGCGCGGAAGGGATGGTCCCAGGAACAGGGCTGGCCCGTCCCGCTTCCGGGGTAGGGGGCGTCCACCCGACCCGTGCATTGGGTGGGGGAGCCACCGTCAGGGCGCACGTAGTAGGCGATGCCCTGATCAGCGGCTAGTGGCCAGTGAACAGTGAACAGTGGCCAGTGGCCAGTGAACAGTGACCGGTGACTACTGATCACTGATAACTGTTCACTGTTCACTGGCCCCAGGATGAGCAGGCCGAGGGCCAGACACAGGGCCGGGATGATCCATTTCGGTGCGGTTCGATAATCGTCGGACATGGACATCTCCTCGCTCCCTTCGTTCCCCCTATCGGAGATCTTCGACCCTCAGTTCCCCCGAATTCCCTGACTACCCTCCTCATCTGACCAGGCGCAGCCGCGCTGTCACTTTGGGACGACAGGCAGCCATAACCGGTACCCTACGTAAATGGTCACGCTGGCCGAGGCCTGATTGCCATCGCTGTCGGACGCTGCGAGCGTGATGGTGTGCCGGCCGCTCGCCAGGTTCTGCAGCAGCACCTCGTCGCCGCTGCCCAACACACCGGCGACGCTGTCGGTCCAGGTGAGGGCCGTGCCCGGCAGCAGCCCATCTTCGCGGTCGGAGCCCGTACCGATCAGCAACAGCGGCTCCCCCGGCGAGACGAGCTGGTCGGGCTCGGGGTTTAGGATGTGGACGCGCGGAGACTTGCGGGCCACACTGAAGAGCCCGCTCTCCCCCTGGCCGGTGCGCAATCCGTCGTTGGCCAACACACGGATCTGGGCCTGGCCGGCGGCGCCGCCCAGGGTCTCGAGCTCCACGTCGTAGCGCGTCTCAGTCAGGCCGGTCGCCAGGTTGACCCACGTGGCCCCACCGTCGCGGCTGTACATGACGATGTAAGTAAGACTATCACCGTCGGCATCGGCGGCCGACCAGCGAATCGCTCCGGTCCCGGTCGCAGCCCACGTGCTGCCGCCAACCGGCTCCGTCACCATCACTTCGGGAGCGTTGGCGCTCATCGTGCGGGTAAAGAGTACCGTGCTGCCGTCTCGTAGCACGACGCGGACGGCCCCGGGCGCATCGGGCAGGTACTGCCGAAACGCCTGCACGTCGTCGTCGGAAGCGGCATGGCCCTCGATGGGATCGAAGACGCGGCTGGAGAGGACAGTGCCGTTGGCGTCGTGCAACTCCAACGAGTAGCGCCCGGTATTACCGGCCGGAACGGTGTCGGAGAAGGCACTCACGCGAAAGATCGGACGAACTGTGAGCGCGGGCTTGAACCGGCCGGCAACGAGCCAGTAGGAATCGGGCTGAGACGCCTGTTGGGCGTTGACGCCCGGCACCGCAGGCGACGCGGAGGTACAGAAATCCAGGTTGTCGTAGAGGTCCAGATACCCGTGGGGCGAGATCCAGCGGTTGCCGCCGTAGGACATGAGATCGTGGCGATGGCCGCCACCAACCCAGAGCGGCCTGGCTCGCATCCTCCAGGTATCAAACCCAACCACGCCGATGCCGCCGTGATCGTAGGGCCACTCTTCCCAGGAGCCGCCATCACCCTCCCCGTGGTCGTTGCTGGCGTGCTTGCGGCCCAGGTTGTGGCCGATCTCGTGGGCGGCGGTAACCTCGTTGCCGACGCGCCCCGCCGCCACGCAATCGTTCCGGCGGGCGACGCCGCTCCATCTCCCGTTGGGGTAGTCGTCATCCACGGGGCCAAAGGGCACCGTATCGCTGAACACGCCGAAGTAGTGTCCTTCGACCCAACCGCAGGCCCAGAAGTTATCCTCATAGCAGACGTAGCGGTCGGCCAGGTCATCCAGCAGGTCGCTGAGCGCCTCGTCCGAAGCCAGGCTGTAGTCAACCCGCATGATGCGGTCGGCGTCTTCGTGGACCACGACGTCGGCCTCGTCCACGGGGTAGATTTTCTTGAGGAAGTCGAACATGCCCGGGATCAGATCGGCGTCGGGTGTGTCGTTGGCGTCGCCGGCGGTGTAGCGAATGCGCACCGGGTAGATGTCGATGTGGCTGCGCTCGTGAAAGGTGACGGCCGGTAGGGTGTAGGTGTTGTTGTCGTCGCAGGTCGGGCACTCACCGGCATGGGTGGTGACAACCGCGTACAAGACGATGCCCGAGGGGTGAGCCGTGCCTGTCCAGGAGTCGGGCAACAGGAAGTTGGCCGTGCGGATCTCGTCGTCGCGCAGGTTGGAGAGCGGCACGGCCCAGACCACGAACGGAATCGTGGCCCTCAGCGGCGAGCCATCGAGGACCTCCCCCGTGCCGTTATCCCAGGCCATCAGGGCCACTTCTACGTCGTTCAATCTTTGGAAAGTCGCCTCGCCGGCGCCGATCTTGTTCAACTCGATGTAGACCCGGGCTACCGTGAACTTGTCGGCCACCAGCGGGATGGTGTTGTCGCCACCCTCGCAGCCCTCCAGGTCCGCCGGGTCGCCGAAGCATTGGGTGGCCTGAGTGACCTCGATACTGATCACCGTCAGGTCCATGTTGGATGGCCTGGAAGTCGGGGTGGGGGTGGGCGTGCGAGGCATGGCGTAGCCAAAGTCGGCGTTGCGCACGTCTTGACCGGGCTGCGGGGCTACGATCAGTGGGTCGCAGCAGGTGGTCAGGATCATCGGGGAGGGCACGGTCGTCTCGTCCACGTCTACGCGGTAGACGACATCCCCCTCCAGGTTGGAGAAGAGAAAGTAGCCATCGGCGTCGGTGTCAGCGGTGGCAATGACGTTATTGTCGCGCACCAGGTCCAGGCGCACTTCGTCAATGCCGTCTTCGCCGGCGTCCTGCCTCCCGTCCCGGTCCCTGTCTTCCCAGACGCGGCCGCCGATCGAGGCGGGCCTGGGTGTGGCCGTGGCCGTCGGCGTCGGGGTGGCCCCGGTAAAGGTCGTCGGCGTTGGCGTGGGGGTGCAGGGTTGAGTGCGGCAGTCGGGTGTCGGCGTGGCTGTGGCG
>DOUV01000590.1 GCA_003520455.1 Chloroflexota bacterium
CCACCGTCTGGTCCAGCACCGCCAGCAAGAGGTGTACCCATTTGTTCGTATTCGACTGCGAAAGCCCGAATCATTGACCGTGCAAGGTCTGATCCGTTGCCTTTCTTAAAAATACCAGGACGAACAGTAACTTGTCTTCCGTCGTCGGCAAGGGACAGCTCTTGTATTGACGGTAGGCGCGCCCCACGCGCGGGGTCCCATCCATGTTCCACTCGGCCAGGTGCCGCTCGAAACTGGCCTGAAAGGCGGGCACCAACTCGTCGAACTCCTGGACCGTCACGCCCGTCATCGACAGAAACTCGCGCTCCTTGCGCGCCAGTTGGGAATAGCGTAACATCGGCTCTCTCCTTCCTGGAGCCTCAAATACTATACTTTAAGCGTGATAATGTCTATTGCAGATGCTCTCACTTCAAGATCACATACTCGACGTCCCGCTGATAAACTTGCCGAAATGCACCATCGACCACGTCCACTTCCCATATTCCGGCACCACTCTTCCTAAAAACGATCTTATTGCGATTTGGTACCCATGAGGGGTAGAGATCGCTCACCGGGTCATTGGTGAGACGCTTTAACTCACTACCGTCTCTGGCGACGAGCCAAAGATCATACTGGTATTCACTTCCTTCAAGTAGTGCAGTACCCTCGAAAGCGATCCAATTTCCATCAGATGACCAGTCAGGTGTTCCACCTGTTGTAGAAATATTCTGAGTTAGTTGCCGCCGCTCGCCTGTTCCAACATCGACTACCCACACATTTAAGGGTCTGTTTGATGTGACACCTTCACCAGCAGGTGAAACAAATGCTATTTGATCTCCAGAGGATGACCAATTAGGATACCCTGCATACATCTCGAGTGGAATAAGTTGCGTGGGCGCCCCTTCCCCTTTAGCATTCACAACCCATACTTCACCTACTGACGCAACGCTAAATCCTTTAACAAGCGCAATACTTTTGCTATCGGGAGACCAAACGAAGAAATCAACGTGGTAGTCCAGGTTTGTTCGGTCTATGGAAAAAACTTCCTTTGAGGCTCCCGTAATTAGATCTACAACCTGTAAACCAAAAGTTCGGGTGCTGCGGTAGGCAATCTTAGTACCATCGGGAGACCAGGCCGGATCGACACCATCCTGTATGAGAGGGTGCAAACGTCCTGTGGTCAGGTCCAACAGATCGATACTATATTGGGGCTGTATCCCTTTTGGCAAAGATTCGATAGACTCGACGGTACTGAGCACTAGCGCCAGTTGCTTCCCATCAGGCGAGGGGCTCCCCCATGCCCGAACACCAACACGACTGCCCGCTAAGAAGAGTGGCAACTGAGCACGGATATCAACAACAACGTGCTCGTTGGTACCATCGCTGTTGATGGCCCGAATCACGCTATCATCGCGAAACACGATCGTATATGGTGTGGTTTCTCCTGGAGGTCGTGGAATGATCGGCGGCGCTGCGGTGGGAATCGGCGTCACAACCGGTGTGGGGATAGAAGTAGGCTCAGGGGGGACGGTTGAGGTCGATGGGGGTGTCGGACGGGGCACTTCAGTCGCGGGCGGCCAGGTCGGCGGAGGGTACGGAGGAGGTGGATAGGCCGGAGCTTGCTCGATCAGCGGAGTCGCGGGGCCGGGCGGGGGAACGCTAGCAAGGCCTTCGCCCGCACGGGAGAGAGCAGTTGGTGCTTCACCACTCACCACTCGAAAGAGCAGCACGACGAGCACCACAAGAACGACCGTCGCCCCTAAGGCGAGTACAGCTTGCCAAAAGTTCCTCATGCGATTCATCGCCCCCTCTCCCACGAGGCACCCTCAAGGTTCAACAAAACTCATCCTATTGCGCCAGAGCAGGTCAGATAGTGACTTCTGTCAGGCGTAATCCATGACTTCTGTCAGGACCGGTTTATATTGTTTATTAGTAACACGACATGGCTATCAAGTCAACAAATGCATAGCCCCTTTGACGTTAGTAAGCAATCGATTAACCGGTTTGTCCTTGTAGTCTTGCATAAAGTCATGCCGCCTGGGAGGTTGCAGAAAGTCGTGCCCCTTGGAGCATAGAGGCGGGCTCGGAGAAGAACAACGGGAACATCAATTGGCGGACAACAGGGAGATCATCAAGGGCAGCAGGCAGTCCGGTCAGTGATAATGCAAATCTGCTTCTGTAAAAGCTGGGGTTCCCAGAATCGGCAGGGACAAGGTTAGGTTGGTGAAAAGGTCAGGTAGGCTCTGCCCATGAACCACTCCTCACTGATTTCCATCAGAATGGCGGTGACCAATCGCAGGCAGGCATCTTCATTCGGAAAGATGCCAACGACACGCGAACGGCGCCGGATTTCGCGGTTGAGGCGTTCAACACCATTGGTGGTCCGCAAGAGCCGACGATGGGCCTCAGGGAAGGCAAAGACGGTGAGACCCGCCGGGAGGTTGGCTTCGAGCCAGGCGGCGAGCTTGGCGGCCATCGTGGCGTATTTCTGGACGGTAGCTGCCAGGAGGTGGTCAGCCTCGCCACGATCACGGGCGTTGAAGATCGCCCGAATGTCGGCGGCAACCTCAGTCTTCAAGTCTTGGCGCGGGACATACGCTTGGGCGTTCTGCTGCTGATGGAACTGGCCGCGTTGCCAGGGGACGCCGCCGAAGACGGCCCGCCGGGCGGCTTTGAGCCCCTCGTGGGCATCGCTGATGATCAATTCGACCCCGCGCCGGCCGCGATCCACCAAGCTCTGAAGGAAGGTGCGCCAGTGGACTTCCGCTTCGCTCAAGCTCACCGAGACCCCCAGGACTTGACGCTTGCCGGCCCGGTCAACACCCGTGGCGAGCAAGACGGCCTCATCGCGCACCGCCCCATTCACTCGCACCTGCTCATAGCGCGCGTCCAGGTAGAGATAGACGATTTCTCCCAACGGGCGACGCCGCCACGCTTCCGAGGCCGCGTCCAACTGCTGTGCTGCGCGACTCACTTGCATCGAACTGGGCGCCACGCCGCACAGCTTTTCCGTGATCGCCGCCACTTTGCGCGTCGAGACCCCCTGCACGTACATCTCCGCCAAGGCCAGGGTCAACGCCCGCTCGCTCCGCAGCCCTTTCTCCAACGCGCTCGGATAGAAGCCGCCTTCACGGACCTGCGGCACGTCGAAGGTGATCGCCCCCACGCGCGTCTGCACCGTCTTCGGCTTGTCGCCGTTGGCATGCCCTTGGCGCTCCGCCGAGCGCTCGTACGGTCCCACCCAAGGTACTTCTGCCGCTCTGCCTGCATCGCCACGTTGATCACCGTGCGGATCAGCTCCGGCAGCGTGTCCAAGCCGCCCGCCGCGATTTGTTCCAGCAGTTCTTCGGGTATGCTATACTCTCGCTCGTAGGCCATGTCGGGTCCTCCTTTTGTGTGTAGCGACTCAAAGGATACCCCATGGCCTGCGCCTTTTGAAGTGCGCTGGCCCCGATTTTACAGACTGGATGTTACACTATCCGGTCAGTTCAGCGACTGAGAGTCCAATAGGATCGCGGTAAACGAGTGCCAGCTCAGGAAGATGGCGACCACGGGCGGTATCGGGACGGACTTGGGAAAAGACGAGTTGGCGGCGGTCGAGATCAAAACGAATCGAGACGGTCTGGCCCGCAAAGGGGACGCCGATACCGTAGCGATGGCCACCGAGGCTGACTTGGCCGACTTTACTGACCGGCCGCAGCCACGTTAAGGTCGCCAGATAGGGATAGACGCGCTGGATGTCAAAGAGATCGAGTTCCCACTCGGGACGATAGGGGCGGCGCGGCGTCAAAAACTCTGGATGCGCGAGCAGCGGTGGGAGACCCTCACAGCCACGGGCACGCGAGGGACACGCATGATTCAGTTCGTGCCAATCAGCATCGACCTGCGGCTGCCAGTGGGCCGGACCGTCAAAGGCTGGCCCCACCAAGGGGCGTTCGTTCAGCGTTCGGTGGGCCCGTTCGACGCCACCGTTGCGCTGTGGGGAGTGGACGGGAATCAGCCGATGGTTAATGCCCAAGCCAATCCACCAGAGACTCAAGCGGGTGGGAAAGGGGGTCGGCTCATCACTGACGAAGAGGGTGGCACGATCGGTTTGGATGGCGTCTGGTAAGCCCCATTCGGTGAAGGTGAGGCGGCAATCCTGCTGGACCATGGCGGGATCGGGTTTGACCCGCGACTGCTGCTCGTCGGTGGCCGGATGGATCCGATGCAGAACGGTGACGCCGCCAAACTCATCGCGTGCCTGCGTAAAGGTGACGATCCCAACCCCAGCCACGGTGACCGATTCCTTGAAATCCAGTTGCCATACCCCGTGCGCAACGCCCGCACGCGGCAACTTGGTCTCTGATGGGTCGCGTTGGGGGAAGAATCGCTCGCCAAAACTGCGCCAATAGCGCCAGACCATCCTGGCGTCAGGCAGCGGCATCGCCTGTAACGACTCGTGCGCCCCCATTTTCTTGAGCCCATAGGCCGCACCCCACGTGGGGTGTTTGCGTTTGAGCCGCAGGGCCACGGAGCGCACCAGTGGGTCGAAACTTGCCAGTAAGCCCGGCGGCCGCCCATACGCACTGACCAAGCCGCCCAACCCGCCGCGTTTGCCGCGCCGCGCCCACTTGCGCACGGTCCAATACGACAGGCCCGTCTGCACCGCCACCTGCTGATAACTGGCTCCAGCGCTGACGAGTGTCAGCACCTCGTGCCGTTGTGCCATCGTTGTTCCTTGTCGTGCTGGCATGGCTTGCCTCCCGATTGTCTCCTCGGGAGCATACCCCTGTCAGCCCAACCGTACCATTTTGCCACTGGCATGACTTTATGCAATGCCGCCACAGGCATGACTTGATGCAAGACTACAATCCTTAAGCATGCTAAACGTGCACGTCGCAAAGGCTCTCCAGGAGCTTTGAGAACGAGTCGAGCATGAGCTCAAATCTGAAGAGAGTGTTCCTTTCGAAGAACCAGCGCTGGTGGAAGATAGATACGCCCAGGGCCCTCAAAGCGTCGCACCTGCCCGGGCCCGCCTGGGATCTGGTGGCCGCGCCACTCATCCCGGCGTTGGAGGCGCTCGCGGCGGTGCCCGGCGTGCACCAGGTGACCCTGCGGGGCGACTCGCTCCACGCGATCACCACCCAGGG
>DOUV01000676.1 GCA_003520455.1 Chloroflexota bacterium
CGTTGGCACCGCATCCTGGACCGCTTGCCACATCCCGGCGGCATTATGGACACGGAAACCTTCGCCGGGAATCTGCTCCTTGTTCTCGGGAGCAACACCTCGGTGAGCCTGGGCGGGCAAAATGCCACCGCCGCCCACATCAATATAGACTGCCGGCAGCACTCGATCTACCTGGACGGCGAGGCGGTAGTCACGCATGGCCTTTTGTCCAACGACAGGGTGGTAGGCGGAACGTGAATGAAAAATCGGCCCAGAAGGGCGGACAGGAGTGAGGAATGGACGGAGGGGCCGACGCTCATCAGTCTCGGTTTTTAGGCTCGCCGCGGCATCAGCCTGGGTTGCACGACACGGCACTGCTCGTGACGGACATGCAATACCTGGATGCCCACCCTGACTATGGCCTCTGCCGCCGCATGCGAGATGCCGGGGCGGATCTCAGCTATTACAACCACCGGCTCCAGTTGGCGACGGCCAATATCGCCCGCTTGCTGGCCGCCTTCCGGGCACGACACATGGAGGTCATCTACTCGCGCATCGAGTCACTGACATCGGACGGGCGCGACCGTAGCCTGGCCCACAAGACAGCCGGTATCCACGCACCCCCCGGCTCTCGTGAGAGCATGATCCTGGAGGCGATCACTCCTGCCGATGGGGAGATCGTTCTTTCCAAAACGGCCTCGAGCGTCTTTGTAGGAACCATCATAGACTACGTGCTGCGCAACATTGGAATCAGTGTGCTGGTCGTGACCGGTGTGGTCACGAGCGGCTGCGTCGAGGCGGCCGTCCGGGACGCCTTCGACCGCAACTACAAGATCGTGCTGGTCGAGGATGCCTGCGCCGACCTGGTGCAGGCATTTCACGAAACGGCCATTGACGTCTTGCGCCTGGCGGCAATGGTCACGACGACTAAGGCGCTGATCGCGTCTTTGCCGGCGGCTGCCGCCGGTTGAGGTTCCCATGTCGTGGCCCCTTTCGTCCGAACGAGGAGGAGAAAGCGCACTATGAGACGGAGAGCATATCCTGTTCGACTGTTGGCGCTGCTCGTGCTGCTAGCGATACTGGCAGCCTGTGGCGGGCAAAGCCCGGCGCCGACGCAACTGCCAGCGCCAACCGAGGCCCCGGCCGCAGCAACGGAAGCACCGATAGCACCCACCGCGGCTCCTGAACCAACCGAGGCCCCGGCCGAGGCTGAGCCGACGGAAGCGCCCGGGCCAACCGAGGCCCCGGCCGCAGCAGGTGAGCCGCAGCAGGGCGGCACAGTTGTCGTCGCCCTTAACGCCGGCTGGGACGTCCTCGATCCGGCAGCGACGGCCTTTACCTTCGCGCGCCAGATCATGCAGTTCATCTACGATCCAATCCTACGCCAGCATCCCACGACGGGCGAGATCCTGCCCGGCCTCGCAGAGTCGTACGACGTCTCCGAGGACGACACCGTGATCACGCTGCATCTGCGCCAGGACGTTACATTCCACGACGGCACGCCCTTCAATGCTGAGGCACTCAAGTTCTCGCTCGATCGCATCCAGGATCCGGAACTGAAATCACCGATGGCCGCGACGATCAGCGGACCGGTTGAGTCAATCGAGATCCAGGACGAGTACACGTTAGTGATTACGCTGAAGGAGCCGTTCGCACCTTTCCTGAACTCGCTGACCCAGATCAGCCTGGCGCCGGTCTCGCCGACCGCGGTTGAGAAGTTCGGGGCTGACTTCGGTTCGAACCCGGTCGGTACCGGTCCCTTCATGTTCGAGTCCGAAACACCGAATGAAGAGGTTGTGCTGGTGCGCAACCCGGACTACAACTGGGCGCCCGACTACTACGACCATCAGGGACCGCCCTACCTGGATAAATTGATCATCCGCAATGTGGAAGAGGACGCCACCCGCATGGCCCTCGGCGAGGCGGGTGAGGTCGATGTGATCTACAACCCGGTGGCGCGCGAGGTGGCCAACTTTGAGTCCGATCCCGGCTTCAACGTCTACTACGCGACCCGCCCCGGAGTGCCGCGCATCGTTGTCCTCAACACCGAGAAGGCCCCCTTCGACGATCCCAAGGTCCGGAAGGCGATTGCCTACGCTCTTGATAAGGAGCGGGTACTCCAGGACACCTTTGAGGGCATCGGCGCGGTCACTTACGGAATCCTGACGCCGAATATCTTCGGATACTGGGAGGGGGTCGAGGAGGCGGCCCCCAAGCACGATCCCGAGCGTGCAAAAGAACTACTGGCCGAGGCTGGCTGGACGGATAGCAACGGCGACGGCATCCTGGATAAGGAGGGCCAGGATTTCAAAATCACCTACGGCTCGATTCCGGGATTGCCCTTCGACATCACGGACCAGATCTGGCAATCCAATCTGAAGGATATAGGCATCGAGATGACGATTGAAGGCGAGGAACAAGCCGCCTACCTCCAGCACCTGCGCGAGGGCAAGTGGCATATGGCCGGGATGCTCTTCGTCGCCACCGACCCCGACGTACTGTACACGGTGGCCCACTCCAGCTCGATTGACAGCGCCTGGAACACCGCTCGCTACAAGAATCCGGAGCTGGACAGCCTGCTGGCAGAGGGTCGCAGGACGACCGATCCAGCCGACCGTGCGAAGATCTATGAGGAGGCCCAGAAGATCATTCTGGAAGACACGCCGTACATCCCGTACTACCTCATAAAGAATGCCTACATCGTGAACGCTCGCGTCCAGGGCTTCAAGACCGATATCCAGGCCTTTCTGGACTTCTACGACGCCTGGGTGACCGAATAAGACCGACTGGGGGTTCTGGGGAGGGCCTGGCCCTCCCCATGCCCTTGCGGTTGAAGCCGACCGAAGCAAAGTAGCTCACAATGTTTGCGTACATCATTCGCCGCCTGCTGCTCGCACTGGTCGTCCTGTTCGGCGTCTCAGTGCTCGTCTTTTCGATGTTGCACCTTGTTCCCGGCGATCCCGTCACAGTTATGCTGTCGGAGCATGCCAGCCAGCAGGATGCCGAGGCGCTACGCCGCGAACTGGGGCTCGATCAACCGCTGCACGTCCAGTACGTCCGGTATATGAGTCGGGTGTTGCAGGGCGACCTGGGCCGCTCCATTCGCCTGCGGCGGCCGGTGACGACTCTCATTCTCGATCGCTTCCCGAACACGCTGGTGCTGGCGGTGTCCAGCCTGGTGCTGGCCGCGCTGTTTGGCCTGACGCTTGGGACCCTGGCTGCGGTCTATCGCGAGACGCCCGTCGATTATCTGACGATGGTCGGCGCGCTGTTAGGCGTTTCGATCCCGAGCTTTTGGTTGGGGTTGATGCTCATCTTGTTCTTCGGCCTGCGTCTCGGTTGGCTACCCATTGCGGGGAATCGTGAGGGCCTGAAGAGCCTGGTATTGCCCTCTGTGACTCTCGCGGCGGTTTCAACTGCCATCGTCGCTCGGCTGAGTCGGTCGAGCCTGCTGGAAGTCATGGGCGAGGATTACATCCGCACTGCCCGCGCGAAGGGGCTGCCGGAGCGCGCCGTGATCCTCCGCCACGCCCTGAAAAACAGCATCATTCCGGTCATTACCGTCCTGGGCCTGCAATTTGGCACCTTGCTCGGCGGCGCCATCATTGTGGAAAGCGTCTTCGTCTGGCCGGGCGTCGGCCGTCTGGCCATTGAGGCCATCATCGCGCGTGACTTCCCGCTGGTGCAAGGCATCACGCTCTTCGTAGCGGTGGGCTTCGTCCTGGTTAATCTGGTTGTGGACATTCTGTACGCCTACGTGGACCCGCGCATCCGCTACGGTTGATCGGTTTTCTAGGAATCAAGGGATTCGAGGCCAGCCGCGCAGCCGCCCCCCATCTGGAGCTTCATGGTCCTACGCCAGCTACGCAAAGACAAAGCAGCGGTATTCGGCGCGCTCCTCTTGCTGATCATCGTGCTGGCGGCGCTGCTTGCGCCGGTCATCACGCCCTACGATCCGCTCGATACGGGAGGAGAACGCTTTCTGCCGCCGAGCCGCATGCATCCGATGGGCACCGACGAGCTGGGCCGCGACGTCTTCGCGCGCGTGCTCTATGGCGCGCGGATCTCGCTGCGGGTCGGCCTCTTCTCGGTCGGCATTGCCGCGGCAGTTGGCGTCCCGCTCGGACTCCTCTCCGGCTACTATGGCGAGCTGATCGACAACATCATCATGCGTGTCATGGACATCATGCTGTCCTTTCCCGGAATCCTGCTCGCCATTGTGGTCGTCGCGATTCTCGGGCCCGGGTTGGAAAACGCCATGATCGCGGTGGGGATCGCTGGGGTTCCCTCTTATGCTCGTCTCGTGCGGAGCTCGACCCTGGTGGAGAAGAGCAAGGACTATGTCGAGGCAGCGCGGCTCCTGGGGGTGCCGACCATCAGGATTCTCTTCCGCCATATTCTGCCGAACGTTCTCGCACCGGTAATCGTCCTCGCCACCCTCGGCGTCGCCAGCGCCATCCTGGCGGCGGCGGGCCTGAGCTTCATCGGGTTGGGCGCTCAACTGCCGACGCCCGAATGGGGCGCGATGCTCAGCCGCGGGCGCGAATACCTGAGGGCCGAGTGGTGGCTTGCTACCTTCCCTGGGCTCGCGATCGTGTTCACCGTGCTTGGCATCAACCTGCTCGGCGACGGATTGCGCGATGCCCTCGATCCGAGGCTGCGCGTCTAACAAATGCGTCCCGGATCGAGCGCCTATGTTCGACATGGACACGCGACCCGGGAGATTGGAACGGGAATAGTATAGTGAGTAGATTCCCATAGAACGGAGCGAGGCCAAGACGAATGAGGCAATTCCCAGTAGCATACGGCGCAGCGACCGAGCTCGTGCCACGATTCCGCCAGGTGTTGGAGCTCTGCAAGCTGCGTCCCGGCGAGATACTGCTCCTGCACACCGACACCACCTTCAATCCGCACTACCCGGCGGCCTGTCTGGCCGCAGGGCTGGAACTGGGCGCCAAGGTCTATCAGATCATGGTCCCGGCACGATATAAAGAGATCGAGGAGGAGCCAACCATCATGCGCGCCTGGCAGGAGGCCGACATGGTGATTGACCTCGTCACGGCCAGCGCGCATCTGTTTTCGGTGCTCAATATCGAGGCCCTCAAGGCCGGGACGCGCGTTCTGCGCATCGCCGAGCCGGTGGACGCGCTCGAGCGTTTGATGCCGGATCACGAAGTCCGGGCACGTAGCGAGACAGGCGCGTGGCTGCTCTCCGAGGGCAGCGAGTTGCGGATTACCTCACCGGCAGGGACCGACCTCACGATGGACATCCGCGGGCGGCGGGGCGTCGCGCAATTCGGGATCGCGGACGAGCCGGGGCGCTGGGACCACTGGCCTTCCGGGCTTTCCCTGGTCGCACCGGTCGAAGGCAGCGTTCGCGGCAGGTTCATTCCAACTATAGGGGACGTGATCTTCGTCTTGGGACGCTACCTGGCCGAGCCCATGCGGTGCGAAGTACGGGACGGACGCGTGACAAGCATCGAGGGGGGCGTAGACGCCTTCCTGCTGCGCGAGTGGCTCGCCGCCCAACATGATGAGCGCGCCTATATCGTCGGCGTCATCGCCTGGGGCACGGACCACCGCGCGCGGTGGGATCGAGTGGCCTGGCATCTGCAGGAGCCGGCCGGTGTGATGGATTCCGAGTCGTATTACGGCAACGTGAGAATCGGCCTTGGCAACAATGCCTCGGCCATGCTCCGGGGGCAGAATCGCTGCCAGCCTCATATAGACATTCAGTTGCGTGGCTGCGACGTCTGGGTTGACGGCCAGCAAGTGCTTCGCAACGGCGAGTTTACCGACCCGACTTGGCGCCACTGATTGTAGCCCTGCGGCTGGCGGACGTGCTGTCGCGCGGCCGCCAGCCACACACCGATACCCTGGCGCCACCCTTTTCAACAGACTGGGAGGAAGGACACTCATGCGTAATCCGGAATTTGCTCCATTCCCGACCGACGAGTTCGTCGCGCGGTACAAGAAGGCACAGCGCCTGATGGAGGAGCAGGGTATTGACGCCCTGTTGCTGACGAGCAAGGAGAACGTCATCTACTTCTCGGGGCTTCAGACGATCGGATGGGACTCCAAGCACCGTCCGCTGGGCGTGATTATCCCGCGCGCCGAGGGCCGGGAGCCGATCATGGTGCTCGCAGAGACGCTCTTCTACGTCGCGCGTGAGACTTCATGGATCGAGGAGTTGCGGCCGTGGGGCGGGTGGCGTTACCCCAGTGCACCCTCGGACCCGGTGATCGGCATCCAGCAGGCCATTGCCGAACTGGAGCTGACCAAGGGCACGATCGGTATGGAGCTTGGCTACGGCCAGCGGCTCGGCATGTCCCAGAGTGACTACAGCATGTTGGTCGGTGGCCTGCCCGATGCTAACATCGTGGATATGGGCGACCTCCTCTGGCAGTTGCGCATGATCAAATCGCCGCGCGAGATCGAAGTCATACGCAAGGTCTGTGCGGCGACGACGGCCGCCTTCGAAGCCGGGTTTGCTGCGATGCGGGCCGGAATGACCGAGAAGGAGCTGGCCGGCATCATGTTCGCCCGCATGGCCGAGGAGACCAACGACCGCCCCGGCTTCATGATGGTGCGCTCGGGTCCCCGCAAGTATGGCATGGTCAACGTCCATCCCTTCAACAAACCGATGAACAAGGGTGAACTGGTCGTGGTGGACGCGGGCGCGACCTACAAGGATTACTGGGCCGACTTCATGCGCATGGCCAGCATCGGGGAACCGACCGCCGAGCAGCGCCGTTTCTTCGAGGCTGATCTCGAATCGCAGAAAGTGGGGGTAGCGGCAGTCAAGCCCGGAATTCCGACCCGCGAGATCTTCGACGCCTCCTACAACGTCCTGATGGAGACAGGCTTCGCTGAGCACGCCAGGCTGGAGCGCATCGGCCACGGCGTGGGTCTGGATGTCCACGAGCCGCCTTCCATTGGGCGCGGCACGACCACTATCGTCCAGCCCGGCATGATCCTGACAGTCGAGCCCATCTTCTCGGACCAGCCGAACTACCAGATCGGCAACTTCGCACTGGAAGATGTCGTCCTTGTGACCGAGACCGGCCACGAAGTGCTCAGTCTCTTCCCGAAGGAGTTGCACGTCGTCCGGACATAGTGGGGAGAAGGGATCGCTTCACTTTCAGGAGATGCACATGGCCAATATCGAACGGGTCGCGGTGCTGGGGGCCGGTCCAGGTGGGATGGCAGCGGCAGTGGCGCTCGCGCGCCGCGGCTACGACGTGACCCTCTTCAACCGGTCTGAGGAGCGGATCGCGACGGCCCAGGAGCGCGGCGGGGTCGAGATCGAAGGTGACCTCGGCGAAGACTTTGTGCCGCTTTCTGCGATCACCACCGACCCGGAGACAGCGCTGCACGACCGCCAGCTCGTACTGATCGCGGTACCGGCCTATGGGCAGGTACCCCTGGCGAAGATTGCCCTCCCCTCCTTGCGGCCGGACAGCATCGTGCTGCTCCTTACGGGTTCGTGTGGCTCGCTAGAAGTCGCCCTGCTGTTTCGAGAGGCAGGGCTCGACTTGAACCGCACCGTGCTGTTGGGCGAAACCGTGACGCTGCCACAGTCAGCACGCATGGTGGGTCCGGCCAAGCTACGGATCAAGCTGCCCAGCAATATCCGCAGCGCCGCTTTTCCCGGCCGGCGGACCGACGAGCTGATCGAACGGATTGGGGATACGCTGCGACTGCTTCCGAAGCCCAACGTGCTCGACCCCGGCCTCAACAATCCCAACTTCCTGATCCACCCCGCTCCGATGCTCTTGAACTACGCGGCGGTGGAACGTGCGGATGGTTATCTCTCGATCATGAACGAAGGCATGACCGATGGTGTGCTGCGCTGCCTCGACGCCGTGGACGCCGAGAAGATGGCCCTCTGCCGGGCCGTCGGGCTGGAGGCCATCACTATTGACGATCTCTATCGCGAGACTGGCAGCGGACCGCATGTCTATCGCAAGAAAGGCGAGCCTTTTGGCCTGCGCGACCGTATCTGGCCGCGCTACATTAACGAGGATGTCCCCTACGGAACTGTGCTCATGTCATCGCTCGGGGACCTGATTGGGGTACCTACCCCGGTCTGCGACAGCATCAATCACATCCTCTCGGTCGTCGAGCAGGTAGACTTCTGGTCCACCGGGCGCACGGTAGAGAAGATGGGGCTGGCCGGTATGACGGTGGAGCAGGTCAAACACTACCTGCAAACGGGCGACCAGCCGGAGGGGTGGTCGTGATGGGCGCAGCGGGCGACTCGCGAAGCGCTGGACTGGGCCTCCTCGAATTTGCCCAGGGGACTGCGAGTACGGTGGGATCCGTACTCGATGCTCTCACGCCCGAGTTGCCGCCATCAGTGCAGCTCGAAGCCCTACGCAGCGTGCGCGAGCCGGGCGGCATGCTCGTTCTGGCCTGGTTGAGTGACTTCGACGAAGCGTATGCTGTCCTCGACGCAATCTCAATGGCGCTGCAGCGACAACGCGCCTCATCTATTGCGCCGCAGACCGTGGACCGCGGACCTTCAACAGTGAGAATGAGGCCGAGCCCCATGGACCCTCAACGGTCACGTACAGAGGACGCGGCCCCGGACTGGCGCCTTTTTCCTGCACGGCTGCACATCGGCACCTCTGACGCGCCCTCGCCGCTGGCGAACGTGATTCTGCGCGAGATAGAGCCTGACAGCGTGGCGGGCTTCCTCGCGCCGCTGGAGTCCCAGATGGAGCGCGTCGCACAGCGCCCTGGCTGCCTGGGGATCTTCCTCGGTCAAGAACTGGGCAACCCCGGCGGGCTCTTGGGCATCACGCGCTGGTCCGACTTGGACGCACTCCAGGCGTATCTCGATTGGCCCGGCGCCCACGCGTTCCGGCCGGTGGTCGAACCGCTCACCCGCGCGGTGCCCCTGCGCTTTCTGGGCCAACCGTTGTGAGAAGTTGTGATGGATGCCCAGACACCCGTCGCTTGGGCATCCATCACAACTCCCGTTTGGGTACAGGGAAGGAGGCAGGGATGCAAGATTGGGAGCACCACGCGCTCGACGCGCTCGATCTGGCAGATCGGCGTGGGGCGACCTACGCCGACGTACGCGTCGAGCGGCGTCGCAGCGAACGGCTGCTCGTCCGCAGCGGCATTCTGGAGAGAGCTCACACTCAGGATGACAGCGGCTACGGCGTGCGCGTGATTGTGGATGGTGCCTGGGGCTTTGCTTCCAGCTATATGGGCGGCCTGTCTATCGAGCAGGTGGTCGAACAGGCGGTGCGGATCGCGCGCGCCAGCGCCACGCGGCAGCGCACTCCCGTCGAGCTGGCACCTGTACCTGCAGTCCGCGACCGCTATCGCAGCCATGTCGTGCGCGACCCATTCGACGTCCCGGTGGCCGACCGTCTGGCCCTCCTACGAGAGGCGGATAGTGCAATGCGTGCCCGGTCGGCGGTGCAGGCAACGCGGGTGGCGCTACACCAGATCCGCCGCGAGCAACTCTTCTCTAGCAGCGAGGGCTCGATCATCTGGCAGGATCTCTATGAGACCGGCGAGGATCTGGTGGCCATCGCTGTGGAAGGTGGCGAGTTTCAAATCAGATCGTACACCGACGCGGCGCAGGCTGGCTGGGAATTCATCGAGGAGTTGAATTTGGTCGCGAGGGCCGCGACACTGGCTGACGAGGCCAGCGCCCTGCTGCGCGCCGGGCGCTGCCCAAGCGGCGAGAAGACTATCATCCTGGGCAGCCGCCAGATGATGCTGCAGATCCACGAGTCGTGCGGCCATCCGATTGAGCTGGACCGCGTCCTGGGGACGGAAGCAACCATGGCCGGCACGAGCTTTCTGACCCTCGACAAGCGTGGACATTTTCGCTATGGCTCGCCCCACGTCAACCTGACAGCCGATGCTACGCTTCCAACCGGGCTTGGCAGCTTCGGCTACGACGACGAGGGCGTTGCCGCGCAGCGAGTGCCAATCGTACGGGAGGGCATCTTCTTCGGCTACCTGTCCTCTCGAGAGACCGCGGCCGAGATTGGGGATCCGGCGAGCAACGGTGCGCAACGGGCGGAAGGCTGGGGGGCCATCCCCCTGATTCGTATGACCAACGTCAACCTGGAGCCGGGCGAGTGGCCGCTAGAAGAGTTGATCGCGGATACCGAGGATGGCATCCTGATGGACACTCCACGCAGTCACAGTATTGATGACAAGCGACTGAACTTTCACTTCGTGACCGAACTCGGCTACGAGATTAAGCGTGGCAAGCTCGGCCGCATGTTAAAGAACTGTTCCTATACCGGCATCACACCTGAATTCTGGGGCGCCTGTGATGGCGTGGCCGACGCGGCCTCCTGGCATCTGTGGGGCTCCGGCTGCGGCAAGGGTGAGCCACTGCAGGGTGGCGTCCACGTAGGGCACGGTAGCTCACCTGCACGGTTTCGGCGGGTCAAGGTGGAGGCAGGCGCATGATCGGGCAAGAGCGCGCGCTGGAGATTGCCCACCAGGCCTTACGCGCCGTGGGAGGCGATCAGGGTGAGGTCATGGTGCTGACCGAGGACTCGGCCCTGACACGCTACCGGAACTCGAGCATCCATCAGAACCTGCGCCACAACGACCTCCTGGTTTCGGTCCGAGTGATCGCCAATAACGGCCTGGGCCAGGCCTACCCCTCCTCCGCGGATCCGGATGCCCTCAGTGCGGCCGCCCGGCAGGCTCTGCAAATCGCACGTGGGTGGCCGGGAACGGCGGGTGGCATCGGGTTCTCACCGGGCGGCGCAACGACACGCGTTCAGACCTATTTCGAGTCTACCGTCGCGATGGGGCCGGACGAACGGGCCGCGACGGTCGGACGGATGGCCGCCGTCGCGGCGGAGAGCGGCTTTGGCATCAACGGTGCTTTCCTGGTCGAGCAGTCGGAGATGGCTGTGGTCAGCAGCGCCGGGGCCGAACAGTACGCTCCCTTTACGCTGGCCGCCATCCGTATCGCGGCGGCCTCTGGAGACGGCGATACAGGGTTCGCCGAGGGAATCAGCCGTGATGTGTCCCGGCTGCGGCCGGAGGCGCTGGCGCGGCGAGCAACGGAGAAATGCCGGCTCAACCGGCAGCGGCAGAGCCTGCCTCCCGGCGAGTACGTCACGATTTTGGAAGAGATCGCCGTGGCGGACCTCGTGCGCTTCCTGGGAACCGTTGGTCTCAACGGGCGGGCGGTGCAGGAAGGACGCAGCTTCGTAACCGGCCGTTTCGGCGAACGGGTCGTGGACACCCGCATCTCGCTGCGCGACGATCCTCTGGACCCCCGCGGCCTGCCGTTGCCCTTCGATCCCGAAGGGACGCCCAAACAGCCGCTGGCGTTGATCGAAGCGGGGGTCTTGCGCAACGTCGTCCACGACAGCGCTACGGCGGCTCGTGCCGGGGTGCGCTCCAGCGGCCACGCCGCTCCGCCCGACCCTGAAGCGATGATGGAGTATCCAGCCCCGAGCAACATGTTCCTGGAAGGCGGTGACTCTTCGTTGGATGAGATGATTGCTGCCACTGAGCGCGGTGTGTTGGTCACCAGCCTGCACTACACCAACGCGCCTGATCCGCGCCGTGTCGTCGTGACTGGCATGACCCGTGACGGCACCTTCCTGATTGAAGATGGGTGCATCACCCGGGCCCTCTACAACCAGCGCGTGCACCAGAGCGTGGTCGAGATGCTCAATGACGTGTTGGCCATCGGGCGCGAAGGGGAATTACACCGCGACTGGTGGGGCGGTGCGGGCGTCTCCATGCAGCACGGCACCGTCGGCGCCGCCGTGCACTACGTCCCCGCCTTGAAGGTCGGACACTTTCGTTTCATCGGAGAATCGCCTGTCGTGTAGGGGGTGCGGGGCGGGAGTCCTCGTCGAGCCACGGGGTGCCGCCCGGAGTCCTTCCTCCTCATTCTCATTGATGCAGTGAGCGGCCCTATAAAAGCTAAGAGATACGCCGGTAACGTGGCACGGGCGCGATGGGTGCGGCGTTACCGGAACTCATTTGCAAACTGCATCGGGCCGCCATACTGCATCCATAAGGAGAACGGTAATGATTGACTATCGTGAGCGTTTTGAGCGGGTGCGAGCCGAGATGGAGCGGGAGGGCGTAGACTACCTGCTGGTCGGTCCATCCACGGACCTGGTGTATCTGCTGGGGTATCCGGCCCGGCAGTCGGAACGTCTGACCCTCTTCGTGCTCCCGCGTGATGGTGCGCCCCGCCTCGTGATGCCGAGCTTCGAACTGCCACGGGTTGAAAGGATCAGACAACTGGCCGAGCCGGCGAGCTGGACCGAGACCGAGAATCCTACCGAGCTGCTGGCTTCGCTGCTCCCGAAGCGTGCAAGCGGCAAGAAGATCGCCGTCGGTGGCCAGCTCTACACCTACTTCCTGCTTCGGATCCAGCAGGCATTGCCTGAGGCCACGTTCGTGCCAGGCGAACTGGTGCTAGATCCAGTTCGCATGCGCAAGAGCCGGTACGAGATCGACCAGTTGCGCGCGGCCAGCGAGGCCGCCGACGCCGTCTTCGAGGCCCTGATCGAGATGCCGCTGAAGGGCCGGAGCGAGAAAGAGATTTTGGTAGACATTCACCGCCTGCTGCTGGAAAAGGGCCACGAAAGCGTCGGGGGCGGCATCGTCGGGATCGGCGAGAATGGCGCCTCGCCGCACCACCACGTCGGCGACCGACGTGCCCAACGTGGGGACGCGGTGGTGGTGGACTTCGGCGGGGTACGCAACAACTACCGCTCCGACCTGACACGCACCTTCTCCTTAGGTGAGCCGACTGACGAATTCCGCCGCGTTTACGACATCGTCAACGAGGCCAACCAGAAAGCCTTCAAAGCCGTGCGCCCCGGCGTCCCAGCCGAGGAGATTGACCGCGCGGCGCGTGATCACATCACGGCCGCGGGCTTCGGCGAGGCGTTCCTGCATCGGACGGGCCACGGGATCGGGCTGGATGGCCACGAGCCACCCTATCTTGTCGCGGGCAATAAGCTTCCGCTCGAAGAGGGCATGACCTTTAGTATCGAACCGGGGATTTATCTGGCCGAGAAGTTCGGAGTACGGATCGAAGACATCGTCGTCGTGACCGCTGACGGTGCCGACCGCTTCAACCGCTCGACGCACGCCCTGCAGACCGTCGAGTAGCGCTGGTGGCGGACGAGCCGGCCTCGATCGCTCACCTCCATCACGCCGACGATGCCGGCCGGAATAGTCCTACCCTGGAGGCACTGCGCCGAGAGGTGCTGCGGCTGGCGATTCCGGCCGTCGGGGAACAGATGGTTCTGCTGATGGCCGGGATCGTCGAAACGGTTCTGATCGGGCATCTGGGGGCGGCCCCACTGGTCGCGCTCGGCCTCTCCAACCAACTCGCCATGCTGAGCACGGTCCTCTTCACGCTCCTGGCAGTCGGCGGAGGCGTATTGGTTGCCCAGGCGACAGGGGCGGGCCAGGTCGAGCGCGTGCATCGCGTGTTTGGGCAGTCCTTGTGGCTCAGTCTCCTCACAGGGGTGGGCCTGATGCTGACGGGGCTTCTGGTGGCGACGCCGGCTCTGCGGCTCATGGGGGCCGAGGCGGAAGCTGTCAGATTGGGCACGCCCTTCCTGCGGCTCCTGGCTGCTTCGATGCCCTTTCAGGGCTTTGTCTTTGTCGCCAGCGCCTGCCTGCGTGGCGCCGGGGACACTCGCACGCCGATGCTGGTTGTCGCAGCAACAACCATCGTGCAGGTGCTGAGCTCGGCCGCGCTGGTCTATGGCGTTGGAGGGTTCGCCGAGATGGGGACACCCGGCGCCGCAGTGGGCGCACTCGCGGGTCGCGCCGCGGGCGCGGGACTCCTGCTCGTCTGGCTCTGGCACGGGCGTCTCCCCCTCCGCTTGCGCGAAGTCAATTGGCGGATTGACCGACCGGCTGTCGAGGAGATGGTACGCCTGGGCAGCCCGTCGGGAGGCGAGCAACTCGCCTTGCGGTTGGGGCAGATCGCCAACGTCCG
>DOUV01000647.1 GCA_003520455.1 Chloroflexota bacterium
CCTCCATCGAGACAGCGATGGCCGGGATGCCGAAGATCGCGGCCTCCATGGCCGCGGCCAGGGTGCCGCTGTAGGTGATATCCTGGCCGAGGTTGGCCGTGGGGTTGATCCCGCTGACGACCAGCGCGACGGGTGATTCGACGAGGCCCAGGAGGGCGAGGGCGACGCAGTCGCTGGGGGCCCCGCTGGAGACGAAGCCGCGCGCGCCCTCGATGGGGTAGGGATCGGCGCGGAGCGGTTTGTGCAGGGTCTTACTGTGGCCGGCAGCGGACCAGTTGCGCTCGGGGGCGAAGACGACGACGTTGCCGACGGGCATGAGCGCCTGCCACAGCGCGCGGATGCCGGGCGCTGTGATGCCGTCGTCATTGGTGACGAGAATCGTTGGGTGAGAGGTTTGCATCGTGAATGAGTTGCAAGGTCGCGGGTTGGGAGAGAGGCCCAGACGGGGCGCCTCCACAGGTTGAAAGTTCGCCTGGTGCCGAACCTGCGACCTTCAACTTTTCAACCTTCTTTTTTGCCTTGAACCCTGATCTTGATGGGCTCGCTCTGCGTGCGGTTGCCGGCCTGGTCCACGGCAACCACGTAGAGTTCGTGCTCGCGTGTCTGGCCGGGGCTCAAGGCCGCCTCGTGATCGAGAGTCCACTTCCGGTTGAAGGGTGCGACGGTACTCTGGTCGAATTGCCGTCCGTCTACATAGAATTCGACCTTCTGCATGGCGATGTTGTCCTGGGCATCGGCCTGAATGTTGACCCATTCATCCTCGCCAAGGGTATAAACCTGGTCGGGGAAGGGGTAGGTAATCTTGACCTGCGGCGCGACATTGTCCACCGTGACCTGGACGGTGGAGCGCTCGGCATTGCCATCATTCTTGAGCACGGTGAGCTGGATCGTGTAGAGCCCCTCCATGCCGGCGGTATCCCAGAATTCGAGAACCGAGTTCTCACGTTGGTCGGGGTGATCGGGACCAATCTGGATCCAGGAGGCCGGGTCGAGCCCCTGGCCGATTGCGATCCGGTAGAGCTGGAAATTGTCCGCCCGGGCCGTCCCGGTGATGGGGACAACGCCGCCGACGTAGGCGTAGGGCATCGGCCAGGCAATGCCGGCCGTCCCGGGAATCGTCACCGGGCCGAACGAGGTGTCGTACTCGTTGGGTGGAACGGGCAGGTTGTCCTCACGGACCCAGTCCATCGCCTCGGGCGGGTAGACCGTATAGACGCGCTCCTCCACCTGATCGGCCGGGCAGTAGACGGTGGCGAGCTTGCCGGTGGTCTTGCAGATGCGGAAGCGCTGGTGAAGGGTGTCCGGCGTGGTCGGCTGCGTCCCGGCGATGAAGGTCTCTGTCCTGGTGCGAGGGCAGGTCGGCGTCGGCAACAGGCCGCTGTCGGCGCAGACTTGCACCTGGACGAGCCCTGGCGGGACGAGAAAGGGCTCGACCGGCTTGTCGGCCAACAGTTTCTCCATGACGGTGTGCCAGATCGGCGCGGCGCCATCCAGGCCACTGACGTGCCCCATCTCGCTATTATCGGCATTTCCCACCCAGACGCCGGTGATCAGTTGGGGCGTGTAGCCCATGGTCCAGTTGTCACGAAAATCGTTGGTGGTGCCGGTCTTCGCCGCGGCCGGGCGGCTGAGCAGCAGCGGGCTGTGGGCGCCCATTGCCGGGGTGCGAGCCGCGTTGTCACTCAGGATGCTGGTGATCAGATAGGCGAGCTGCGGGCTCAGCACCTCGCGCACCTCGGGGTGGGTGTAGGCCTCGAGCACCTTCCCCTGCCCGTCCTCGATACGCAGGATCGCGACCGGATCGAGCTCGCGATAGCCTGGCCGCTGCCGCTCCCGGGGCACCGGCCGGCCGGCCATGACCCCATTGTTCGCGAAGACGCTATAGGCGTAGGTGAGGTCGAGCAGGCTGACCTCGCCACCGCCGAGGGTCAGGCTGAGCCCATAGTCGTCGCGGTTGAGCGAGTTGATCCCCAGACGGTGGGCGGTCTGAAGCATGTTACGCACGCCGACCATCTGCAACACCTTGACGGCGGGGATGTTGTAGCTGTTGGCGAAAGCGTCGCGCAGCAAAACGGGTCCGTGGTACTTGCGATCGTAATTCTCAGGGACGTAGGGCGGGTTGGGCGAGTCATCGAAGACGGTCCGGACATCCCAGACCATCGTGGCGAGCGTGTATCCCTTGGCAAAGGCGGTGACGTAGTTGAAAGGCTTGATGCTGGATCCGGGCTGGCGCAAGGCCGTGGCGATGTTCACCTGGCCATCAATCTCAGGGTTGAAATAATCCAGGCTCCCGACCATCGCTAAAATCTCGCCGGTGCGCGGGTTGAGCACCACCACGGAGGCGTTGGTCACGTGCTTCTCGGGATCCTTCTGCAGCTCGGCGACGTGCGTGTTGGCCGCCTCCACGGCGGCGTTGTAGGCGTCGAGATCGAGCGTGGTGTACACGGTGAGGCCACCGTGGTACAACAGATCGGCGCCGTATTTATCTTCCAGCTGTTTCTCAACGTAGAAAACGAAATGGGGCGCCTGGATCTCGTAGCGCTTTGGTTTGGCCAGATGCTGGAGCACGGGCTCAGCCTTGGCGGCCACGAGCTGGTCAAAGGAGAGATAGCCCTCCTGGAACATGCGCGTCAGCACGATCTCCTGGCGCTGTTTGGCCGCTTCGGGCTCAGTGAAAGGGTCGTAGAGGGCCGGTGCGTTGGGCAGCGCGGCGAGCATCGCGGCCTCGGCCACGGTGAGATCCTCGACATTCTTGTCGAAGTAGGTCCTGGCCGCGGCCTGGGCGCCATAGGCCAGGCGGCCATAGGGGATCGTGTTGAGATACCACTCGAGAATCTGATCTTTGCTGTAGCGTTGCGAGATCTCCACCGAGAGGATGATCTCTTTGATCTTGCGCTCGTACGAGCGCTGGTAGCGCTCCTTGGGATCGATGAGAACGTTCTTGATGAGCTGCTGCGTGATCGAAGAGCCACCCTGAGCGATGTCACCGGTCTGGAGGATGGTGTAGAAGGCGCGCGCGATGCCGCGCAGGTTCACACCGGGATTCTCATAGAAGGTTTTGTCCTCGAGGGCGATGGTGGCCTGGCGCAGGTGGGGCGGAATGCGATCGAGCGGGACCACCTGACGGTTGCCCCCCTGCGGGTCGTAGACTTCCCAGAGCAGCTGCTGGCCGGTCCGGTCGTAAATCTTGGTGGTCTTGAACTCGCGCTCCGTCCGGCGCTCCAGGTCGGCCGGGGTCGGCAGCTCACCCTTGTAGAAGTTGGCCGCGTACAGGTCTATCGCCCAGACGGCGGTCCCTTCGACAACCTGGTCGATCCAGGGTGGTGTCATCTCGGCCAGGTAGGCCACGCCGACGGCTGCGACTGAGGCTGGGATCATCACCAGCGTGAAGATCATCAGCAGCAGGGCGGCAACGAGCTGGAGAAAGAGAACGATCTTGGGTTGGTTCGTGTGCGCCCGGCGCCGTTGCCGCCGCTCGACGATTGGAATTTGTGCCTTCCTGTTCATACCGATTCTACAACAGAAGCGATCCCGCCGAGGCGACGGAATCGCTCGTATGCTGTTTCACGAGCCCTCCATATGGCCGGGGCAAGAGGAATCACGCGCCTGCTGCCG